>JAIBBZ010000002.1:300000-432855 GCA_019694435.1 Pirellulales bacterium | reverse complement strand
CGGCGCCTCGGGCGGCGTGTCGATCAACAGCTGGCAAGTCATCGACCGCACGACCACCGACGAACGCGTCGCCGCAGCCCGCACCACCGCCGCCCCCAGCGGCCAGCATTGGTGGTGGGACTAAGGCCAGCGAGTCGTCCCCGCTCAACGCGCTGCCCTGCCAGCACTGCTAGCTGGCTGTCTCGGCGAGCCGTCTTGTTCCAGCATGCCGGCGCCCGCTATACCACCACTCGCGCCGCGGCTGCGTCAGGAGGGAACCTCGACGCCGCGCCACGGTGAGTCGAGGGAGACCGGCGATGGGCTTTGGCAGGGATGTCTCACGTTGGTATGCGCGCGCGGGCCAGTGGTGGGGAAAAGCCAAGCTCACGGCGGCCGCCGAGCCTTCGACCGCGGCGCCGGCCACACCGGAAATGCCGGCGCTAGCCCCGGTGCCTGCCCATCCTTATGCCCAGTGGATCGCTGAGAACGAGCCGGGCGCAGACGACCTCTACCGACAGACGCAATGGTCGCAAGCGCTCAACCGCCCGGTGCGGTTCAGCATCGTCACACCGCTTTACCAGACGCCCATCGACCTGCTCGAGGCGGCCGCGCGTAGCGTGGGGGATCAGACCTACGGTCACTGGCAATGGTGCCTTGCCCTGGCCGACGACGAATCGCGGGCCTTGCGCCGCACGGTCGAACGGCTGGCGACGATCGACCCGCGGATCATCCTTGCCCGCATGCCGACGAACCAAGGAATCGCCACGGCGACGAACACGGCCCTGGCCCGGTGCAACGGCGACTACGTCGTGTTTCTCGATCACGACGACGAGCTGGCGCCGTTTGCCCTGTATGAAGTCGCGCGGCGTTTATCCTCCGAGCCGCAACTTGACCTGGTTTATTCCGACGAAGACTACCTGGCCGCCGACGGGAGCTATCGCTACGGCTTGACGGCCAAGCCCGACTGGTCACCCGAGACCTTTCTGGGCCACAACTATCTCTGCCACCTGGTGGCCATACGCCGGGACCTGATCGAGCAGGTCGGCGGCGTGCGCGAGGGCTACAACGGCGCCCAGGATTGGGACCTGCTGTTCCGCGTCACCGAGCGGACCGGCGCCGTGGGGCATATCGCCAAGTGTCTTTATCACTGGCGCGCAGTGCCCACCTCGTGCGCGAGCGGCCTGGCGGCGAAGCCCTATGCCCAGGAGGCGCAGCGTCGCGTCGTGACCGATCATTTTCGGCGGCGCGGCATCGAGGCCACGGTCGAGACGCTGCCTAATGCGATGCAACACGTCACCTGGGAGCCGCCGTCGTGGCCCTTGGTGTCGATCGTGATTCCCACGCGCGATCAGGCCGAGCTGCTGGAAGAATGCCTCGACGGGCTGCTGTACGGCACCGCGTATCCGCACCTCGAAGTCGTGCTGGTTGACAACGGCAGCAGCGAACCGGCGACCGCGGCGCTCTACCGGCGCTTGGAGAGCGAGCAGCGCGTGCGGCGGATCGACTTCGACCAACCGTTCAATTTCTCGGCCGCTTGCAACGCCGGCGCGGCCGCAACCCGGGGCGAAGTGCTGGTGTTCTTGAACAACGACACCGAAGTGCTGCACGACGATTGGCTCGCCGAGCTGGTCCGCTGGGCGCTCGTGCCGGAGATCGGCATCGTCGGTCCCAAGCTATTGTTCCCCAGCGGTAAGATTCAGCACGCCGGCATGGCGCTGGGCATGCACGCCCTGTGCGGCCACTTGTTCTACGAACAAAGCGACGATGTGCTGACCGGCTACGGCGGGCCCAACTCGTATCGCAACGTCACCATGGTAACCGGCGCCTGCCAGGCCATGCGTCGCGAGGTGTTTACCCGGCTGGGCGGCTTCGACGAGCGCTACGAAATTGCCTACAGCGATTGCGCGTTGTGCCTCGCCGCGCTGGGGGCCGGGTATCGCAATCTCTACACGCCCTATGCGCGGCTCATGCACCACGAGTGTGCCACGCGCGACGCGAGCTGCCCTCCGCACGACGCTCGCCTGTTTGCCGAGCTGATTGCGCGCCTGGGGTTGCGTCACGATCCGTATCTTTCGTCGCACCTGGACATTTCCGAGTCGCTCGCCTTGCCGCGCCTGTATGCCCGGCCCAACGCGGACCAGGTCCTGGTTCACGCGCTGGAGAACACGTTGCATCCCGAGGGCGGGAGTGACCCGGCCAACTTTGCGCTGGAGATCTTTCGCCGCCGGCCCGAGCTACGGGCCTATTTTCCTTGGGCGTTCTTGCCGCATCGCCGCGACGGGTTTGCTGACTGGCTGGCGAAGCACGCGCACCGCGAATACGGCGCGATCGCGCCCGAGGCTCTGCCCGAACTGCGGCGAACGATCCGCGAGGACCTGGGCACCAACCTGGCCGAATGCTACCTGCACAACGCCGACTGGCAGCGCGAATACCCGCTGGCATTGACCGCCTTCGACGACGGCGCCGGGCTGAACCTGCTGCGCGACGAGCGCGTGCGCCTGCCGGGCGGCGCGCGACCGACCAGCCGGCTGACGCCGCTCGACCAATTGCGCCGGCTGGCACAGACCGCGCCCGGCGTGGCGCGATTGTTGCACGAGGCGACCGAGCACGAGCCCGCGCGGCGCCAACTGCTGGCCTGGGCGCGTGGGCCGGCGCGCCAGCGCTACGAGCTTTCGCCCGACTGGCTCGCGCAGCTCGAACGCCAGGTTCGCGAGGGCGAGCTCCAACGGCCCGGCGTGAATCTGATCGGCCACCTTGCTTCGCACGCAGGCCTGGGCGAGGCGGGACGCGGTCTGCTGCGCGCGCTGCGCGAAGCCGAGGTGACGGTTGCCCCGCGCAACGTCGCTCATCCCTGGGGAATCGATGGCCGACTATCGCACGGCTACTACAGTCTCGACGTGCACGACATCGACCTGTACGTCTTGCAGCCGGAGGGAATGGCGACACAGTTGCCCTATGCCGGCGTTCACTATCGCGAGGCGAACTACCGGATCGGCATGTGGACCTGGGAACTCGAACACGTGCCCGACTATTGGCTGCCCGTACTCGACCAGGTCGACGAGGTGTGGGTTCCCTCGCGGTTCGTAGCCGAGGCGGTGCGCAAGGCCACCGATTTGCCGGTCGTCCGTGTGCCGTACTGCGTCGAGTTGGGCGAAGTCGAGCCGTTCGATCGCGGCGAGCTGGGGCTGCGCGCCGACGATTACGTGTTCCTGTTCATGTTCGACAATTCGAGCGTCATGGCCCGCAAGAACCCCCTGGCCGTGGTCGAGGCGTTCAAGCGGGCATTCGCGCTCGACGACCGCGCAGCCTTGGTGCTCAAAGTCGGCCGCAGCGACTACGACGGCTGTAGCTTTGCCGACTTGCGCCGGGCCACGAGCAATCACAACATTCGCCTGTGGACGGCCCCGCTGTCACGCGGCCGCACCTATGGCTTGATCGACGCCTGCGACTGCTACGTCTCACTGCATCGCAGCGAGGGCTTCGGACTCACGCTGGCCGAGGCGATGCTGCTGGGCAAGCCGGTGATCGGCACGGCATGGTCGGGCAACATGGACTTCATGACCAACGAGAACAGCCTGCCAGTCGCCTACGACCTGGTCGACGTGCCGGCCGGCTTGCCGTTCTACGAATCGGGCAACCGCTGGGCCGAAGCGTCGATGGCCCAGGCCTCGGACCAGATGCGCTGGGCCTTCGAGCACCGATCCGCCGCACGGCAAATCGGCGAAGTGGCCCGGCAACAGGTCGGCTCGTGGCTGTCGAGCGCGACGGTGGGCCGGATCATGCGGCAACGGCTGGCCGAAATCGCCGCGCTGTCGGACCGGCCGGCGCGACGGCAACACCAGTCAACCACGACGAACACCTGATCGCAGCCTCGGTCATTCACGAGAATCGCCCACCACGCGCGATCCCGGCTTGAAGTCCTCGCGCGATGACTAGCGGCACCGCGGGTTGGTGCAGGACAACTGCATGCGCGTGATCCCGGCACGCACCGCGCGCAACACCATCGGCGAACCGCAGCGCGGACAATACTCGCCTTCGACGGCCGCGCCGGGCCGCTCGGTCTTGCGCTGGCACGCCGTGCACATGCGCGTCTGCGGCATCAACTCCAGGCGTTCCGGTTCGATCGCTCCGCCGCAACCCTCGCAACGCGGCGTCTCAGGCCAGTCGCTGTCGCCACCGCTGGTCGACTGGTCCCAACGTCCGACGACCAGCCCACGGCGACCGCAACCCGGACACGTCAGCTTGCCGGCCGCGACGGGCAGCAACTCCGCGAGCTCGGCCGGTGTCGCGCGGCTGTTCGAGCGGAGCATGCGCGCCTTGCGCAACCAGGTTGGCGCCGTGCTCGCCAGCACCAATTCGCTGAATTCGCACTGCGGGCAGCGCAGCACCTGCGGTGAAAAGTCGGAGGACATAGCGATGCTGCTCCCAGTGGCCGTGAGTGTCTGCCTGCGGGACCCCGACGACGATCTTACTCGCGGATAGCCGCCGTGTGCTGGCGATCGCAGGCGCCGGGGCTATGCTGGTGCTTCCGGAACGGGAAGGCCGGCGTTCCGCACATCGCATCCGAGGCGCACCATGTCTGTTCGCGATCTTGCCCAGCGCCACGAGCTGATTGGCGATTTGTTCCGCCTGCCGCAGACATTGCGCGAGTGGCAAAGCTACGCGCTGACCGATGACCAGATCGCGTTCTACCACGAGCATGGCTACCTGGCCGGCATTCGCATTCTCGACGACCAGCAGTGCGACCGGTTGCTCGAGGAATTGCAACAGATCGCCGATCCGGCGTCGCCGGGCCATGAATTGTTCTACGAGTTTCACTCGAACGAATCGCCCGACCCGAACCGGGTGCTGTTCCATGCGTTGGGGGCCTGGCGGATTGCTCCGGGCTTTCACGATTTGCTGTGGCATCCGGCGTTCACCGTGCCGGCTTCGCAATTGCTCGGCGGCGCAGTGCGGTTCTGGCACGACCAGTTGTTCTGCAAGCCGGCCCACCACGGCGGCGTCGTGGCCTGGCACCAGGACTACTCCTATTGGACCCGCACCAAGCCGCTGGCCCACTTGACCTGCTGGATCGGGCTCGATCCTGCGACGCGCGACAACGGCTGCCTGCAATACGTGCCTGGCAGCCATCGCTGGGACCTGCTGCCGATCACCGGACTGGCAGGCAACATGGATGCGATTTCGCAGGTGCTTTCGCCCGAGCAGTTCGCGGCACTCCAGCAGCCCGTCACCATCGAGCTACCGCGCGGCTGTTGTTCGTTCCATCATCCGCTGATGGTGCACGGGTCGCGCGAAAACCGCACCGCGCAGCCGCGCCGGGCGGTGGTGGTCAACGCTTTTCGCGACGGCGTGCGGAGCGATTCGGACCAACCGCTGCTCGCCGGGGTGCCGCCGATCGCGCCAGGCGAAGCGATGGGAGGCACGTTCTTTCCGCTCCTGTATGACCCTCAACAGGTGGACTGAAGACCATGCCAACATTCAACGTGCGACGGGCCAGGCTGCTGCTGTTGCTGATCGCGTGCGCGTCGAACGCGTGGGCCGCCGATGCGCCGCGGCGCAACGTCCTGTTTATCGCCGTCGACGACATGAACTGCGACCTGGGCTGCTATGGCAACGCCCGCATGCAGTCGCCGCAGATCGATCGGCTCGCCGCGCGCGGCACGACGTTTACCCGCGCCTATTGCCAGTTTCCCTTGTGCAGTCCCAGCCGCGTGTCGCTGATGACGGGCCTGCGCCCCGACACGACCGAGGTGTTCGATCTGCAGAAAGACTTCCGCCGCACGTCGCTGCCCGACGTGGTGACGCTGCCGCAGATGTTTCGCCGCGCGGGCTACGTGGCGGCCCGCGTCGGGAAGATCTATCACTACGGCAACCCGGGCACGATCGGCACCAACGGCCTCGACGACGCGGCTTCCTGGGACGAACGCATCAACCCGATCGGCCGCGACAAACGCGAAGAGCACCTGCTGACGAACTACACGCCGCGGCGCGGACTCGGCTCGTCGCTGTCGTTCCTGGCCGCCGAGGGCGCGGACGAGGAGCAGACCGACGGCATCGGCGCGACCGAGGCGATCAAGCTGCTCGAAAAGCACCGCGAGCGGCCATTCTTTCTGGCCGTGGGATTTTATCGCCCCCATTGCCCCTACATCGCTCCACGGCGCTACTTCGACCTATATTCGATCGCCGAGAGCACCCTGCCCATCGAGCCGGCCGGCTATCTCGACCGCGTACCGAAACCGGCCCTGGCCTCGACGACGCCTTATCCGCTGTTCGGCGTCACGACCGATCAGGGCCAGGAGGCGATTCGCGCCTACCACGCGACGATCAGTTTTGTCGATACGCAGGTTGGCCGGCTGTTGGACGCCGTCGAGCGCCTCGGGCTGACCGAAAGCACGGTCATCGTCTTCTGGAGCGATCACGGCTACCACCTTGGCGAACATGGCCTCTGGATGAAGCAAAGCCTGTTTGAAGAATCGGCGCGGGTACCGCTGCTGATTGCCGCACCGGGGCAGAAGGCGGCCGGCCGCGCGTGCCAGCGGACGGTCGAGCTGGTCGATCTCTATCCCACGCTGGCCGAACTTTGCGGCGTGGAACCGCCAGACAACCTGCATGGCGAAAGCGTGGCGCCGCTGCTCGACGACCCGACCCTGGCTTGGGATCACCCGGCATTCTCGCAGGTCTGGCGCGGGAAATTCCCGGGCCACAGCCTGCGGACCGAGCAATGGCGCTATACCGAATGGGACAACGGGCAACAGGGGACCGAGCTTTACGACCACCAGCGCGATCCGCACGAACTCGACAATCTGGCCGGCCAGCCAGCCTTCGCGGCGGTCGAGGCCGAGCTGCGATCGCGGTTGCGGCTCAATTGGCCGGACGACTGTTATTCCAATCGGCTGGCCCACGAGAAAGGTGCGCGATGAACCGATCGTGGAAACCGCTGTTCGCCGCGGGCCTGTTCGCGGCATGCCTGGGTACCGGGCCGGTATGCGCTGCCGGTCCGCCGGCAGAGCGTCCGAATATCGTGCTGGCGATTGCCGATGACTGGGGCTGGCCTTATGCCGGCGCCTATGGCGATCGCGTGGTGCAAACGCCGACGTTCGATCGCCTGGCCCGCGACGGCGTGTTGTTTACGCACGCGTTTGTGTCGTCGCCGTCGTGCACGCCGAGCCGCGGGGCGATCATCACCGGTCAGCATTTCTGGCGGCTGGGCGCCGGGGCGAACCTGCATAGCATCTGGCCCCAGGGGCAATTCGCCGAGTATCCCGCGCTGCTGAGCCAGGCCGGCTATCACGTCGGCACCTATCGCAAGGCGTGGGGGCCCGGCCGCGGCAATCCGGGCGGCAAGCCCTACAAGAGCGTGGCGGCATTCTTCGAGGCGCGGCCGGCCGGGTCGCCGTTTTGCTTCTGGTTTGGGTCGAGCGACCCGCATCGCCCCTTCGATCTCGACTCCGGAGCGCGCAGCGGCATGAATCTGGCCGACGTGCACCTGTTTCCGCAGTATCCCGACGTGCCGACCTCGCGGGGCGACGTGGCCGACTATTGCCTGGAAATCCAGCGATTCGATCGCGAACTGGGCGAACTGATCGAGTATCTCGAACGCAGCGGCGAGCTTGAGCGGACGCTCGTCGTCGTGACGGGCGACCACGGCATGCCGTTCCCGCGCGGCAAGGGCAACGTCTACGACTGCGGGGCGCGGGTCCCGCTCGTCGCGCGGCTGGGCGGACAAGTTCCCGGTGGGCGGACGGTCGACGACCTGGTCTCGCTGGCCGATCTGGCCCCGACCTTCCTCGAGGCCGCAGGCGTGGCCGTGCCTGAGGAAATGACCGGCCGTAGCCTATGGCCGATCTTGCGCACGGACCGCTCGGGCCGAGTCGATCCGGCGCGCGAGTACGTGCTCATCGGACGCGAGCGGCACACGCAATCGCAAGAGGCGCCCGACCGTGGAGGCTATCCCGTGCGCGCCGTGCGGACTTACGACCACTTGTACGTGCACAACCTGCGGCCCGATCGCTGGCCCGCTGGAACGCCCGACTGGCAGCGGGCATTTTTCGAACGGGCCTGGTTGTCGGATTGCGACAACGGCCCCACGAAGCGCTATCTTTGGGACCACCGCGACGAGCCGGCGATCAGGCCGCTTTATGAGCTGTGCTTTGCCAAGCGTCCAGCCGAGGAACTGTATGAACTGGCCAGCGACCCGGACCAGATGCGCAACCGGGCCGACGACCCGCAACTGGCAGCGGTCAAAACTCGATTGGCCGAGCTGCTCGACGCACAATTGCGAGCCACGAACGATCCGCGGTTGTCGGGCGGGGGCGACGCACTCGAGGCGCATCCCTATCTTGGCGGCGGCGGTGGGCAATGGCTCAAGGACGAATGAGCAGGAGAGGTCACGCCGCGCTTACCGCTACCACTCGGCGTAAAAATACCGCGTGAGGTGAAAGAAGATCGGCGCGGCAAAGCAGATCGAGTCGATTCGGTCGAGCACGCCGCTGTGCCCCGTGACGAGCACACCGGTGTCGGCTACGCCGCGATCGCGTTTGATGGCCGACATCGTCATGCCGCCGGCAAAGCCCATCGAGGCAATGATGGCCGACAGGACGGCCGCGGCCCAGATTTCAAACGGCGTGGCCCAGGACAACGCCGCACCCAGCAAGGTGCAGCTACCGACGGAGCCGAGAAAGCTCTCCCAGGTGCGATTCGGGCTCACGGCCGGGGCGATGATCGTACGCCCGGCGAGACGCTGCCAGACATACTGCATGACGTCGCCCAACTGCGTGATCAGCACGAAGAAGAACAAGAGCCGGGCGCGATCGACCGGGTCTTCATAGCCCTCGATCTTGAGATACATCAAGGCCGGCGCGTGGCTCAGACAGTACACGCAGATCATCAGGCCGGCTTGGATCTTGGCCGCGCGTTCGAGAAACCGTTTGAAGTCGCCCGCCACTGCGATGCGCGCCGGGACGAACAAGAACGCATACACGGGAATCAAAATCGTATACAGACCGTATTGGGCGGCGCCCATGCCGACCAGCAGATATTGCAGCGGCGTGAAGACGAAAAACACCCAGAACAACGCGCGGTGATCGCCGCGGCGCGTGGGCGTCAGCGTGACAAACTCGCGCAGCGCCCAAAAGCTGATCAGCCCGAACACGATCGTCGCGCCCAGGCGGCCCAGCAGCAGCGCGGCCGCGAGCACCGAGCTCATCAACCACCAGGCCCGGATTCGCCGATTGAAGCCGTCGATCAAGGCCGGATTGAGCGTGGCATCGCGGCGCACGCGCAGGTACTGCCCGATGCCCGTTCCAGCGGCCAGGGCGATCAGCGTTCCGCCGACCAAGAACCAGGTCCGGGCATTGGCATCCATCAATCGTTCCCCAGATCGCGCAACCGCCGCACGGCGTTGCGTGCCCGCTGCAAGAACTCCTGCTTCGGCTCACCTTGCTCCAGCCACATCGGCGGGCCGAATGTGATGCAGGTCAACAGCGGCACGGGCAGGAACTCGCCCCGCGGGAGTACCCGGTTGACGTTGTCGATGTGCACCGGAATCAACTCGAGTTCCGGTCGTTTGCGGGCCAAGTGGTAGAGCCCGCTCTTGAATTCATCAAGCTCGTCGGCCGTGTTGCGATGGCCTTCGGGAAACACGATCAGCGAATACTTGTCGCCGATGGCGTCGAGCATCATCCGCAACGGGTTGTTCGAAAGCTTGACGTTGTCGCGGTCGATCAACAACGCGTCGAACACCCGGGTAGCAATGAACCGCCGAAAGGCGTTCTTTTCCCAATAGTCTTTGGCAGCGACCGGCCGCGTCAGCACGCGACACTCGCCGGGCAGCGCCGACCACAGCACCAGGGCATCCAGGTGACTGGTGTGGTTGGCAAAATAAATCCGCTGACAGGTGTCGGGCTGCGAGTCGATCCACCGCGTGCTGGCCCCAGAGAGCAGCCGGGCCAACAACGCCAGGGCATTGGCGGTGAAGTCGAGCTTATGAAACTCGCCGCGTGCGCTGGGGGCCGGGGAAGAGGCGGTCGCCTCGGACATGCTGCGGTGCTCCTTTGGCAATCGATCGTAGCCCCCCCGCGGGGGCTCGACTAGGTCTGATGCGGCGGACGCAGCACAGGTCCGCGCCGCGCGAATTGCAGGCCGGCGAGCGGGCGCGCTATAACCTTCGGCGCACGAGTTCATTTAGCCTTCTTTCCTACGCGGAATTACCGATGTCGTTCGTACCCATCCTGGTCGCAGGACGCTGGCAAGCCGCTCAAGCCTGCGGAAGCTTCACGGCCGAGAACCCGGCTAACCGAGAGCGATTGCCGGCAGAGTATCCCACGAGCACCTGGGCCGACCTCGACGCGGCGCTCGATGCCGCTGCCCGGGCCGCCGAGCAACTGGCCACCGACGACGGCCAACGCGTCGCCGCAATGCTCGAGCAATATGCCGAGCGGATCGAAAAGCGCAGCGAAGAGATCGTCTCCCTGGCTCATCAGGAAACGGCACTGGCCATCCGACCGCGCCTGGCCGAGGTCGAATTGCCACGGACAACCGGCCAATTGCGCCAGGCCGCTGCGGCCGCGCGCGAGGGGTCCTGGCGCCAGGCGACGATCGATTCCAAGGCAAATTTGCGCTCGTGCTACCGGTCGCTTGGTCCCGTGGCGGTGTTCGGGCCCAATAATTTTCCGCTGGCCTTCAACGGCGTGGCGGGGGGCGATTTTGCCGCGGCCCTGGCGGCCGGCAACCCGGTGATCGCCAAGGCGCACCCTGCGCATCCCGGCACGACGCGCCTGCTGGCCGAAGAGGCCCACGCGGCCGCCGACGCCGCCGGACTTCCGGCCGGCTCAGTCCAGATGCTCTACCATTTCGAGCCGGCCGACGGACTGCGCCTCGTGGCCGACCCGCGGCTGGGCGCGACCGGGTTCACCGGCAGCCGGCAGGGCGGGCTGCGGCTCAAGGCTGCCGCCGACGCCGCCGGCAAACCGATCTACCTGGAAATGTCGAGCATCAACCCCGTCGTCATCCTGCCCGGCGCCTTGACGGAGCGGGGGGGTGAAATCGCCAGCGAATTTGCCGCGAGCTGCCTGATGGCGGCGGGCCAGTTCTGTACCAATCCGGGACTGGTGTTGCTTGTCGCGGGGCCCGAGGCCGAGGCCTTCATCACGGCATCCGCCGAGGCGTTTCGGACCGCTCCGGTGAGCACCCTGCTGACGGCGCAGGTCGAACATGCGCTGGCCCAGGCGATCGCGGCGCTGCGCACCGGGGGCGCCCAACTCGTGGTCGGCGGCACGCCCTCGGGTGGCCGCGGATATAGCTTTGCCAACACGCTGCTGCGCGTGACCGGCGAGCAGTTCCTGCAGGCCGGCGAGGCGCTGCAAGCCGAGGCCTTCGGCAATGCATCGCTTGTCGTCGTGGCTCGCGACGTCGAACAAGCAGCGACTTGCCTGCGCGCGCTCGAGGGCAACCTGACCGGTTGTGTTTACAGCGCCCGCGACGGCCGCGACGAAGCGTTGTACGACCGGCTCGCGCCGCTGCTGCAGCGGCGCGTGGGACGGTTGTTGAACGACAAGATGCCGACTGGCGTGGCCGTTTCGCCTGCGATGAACCACGGTGGACCGTTCCCCGCCACGGGGCACCCGGGCTTTACGTCCGTGGGCATCCCCGCGTCGCTGCGGCGATTCGCGGCCTTGGCAAGCTACGACAACGTGCGCGAGCACCGATTGCCGGCAGCCTTGCGCAACGCGAACCCCAACGGCCGGATGTGGCGATTGATCGACGGCGCGTGGACGCAAGGAAACCTCTAAGCCGGCTTCCCACCGCGATCGCCGCGGGCAGCAACCTCATCCAGCATGCAGTGTGAGTTCGCGCTCGTCGTGAACAGCCGCGGCACTCGGCGACCGCTCCCGCGTATACGCCATGCGCGCTCAGAGTGTCTTGAGATACTCGAACACCGCCGTCTGCTCTTCGGGCGACAATTCATCGGGAAAGTTATGGCCCGCGGCGCTCTTGCCGGGCAGCGCCGCGTCGAAATAGGTGCGGCGCGCATCGCCCCGACGGTCGGCCCGCGGAATCTCGTCGAACGTCGTCACCTCGAGGCCCAGACGATCGTGGTCGTAGCCATCTTCGGTCCGCCGCCAAAGCTGCGGGCGCGCCTCGGGATGCAGCACATGCCACAAGGTGGGCACCGAGCCGTTGTGAAAATACGGCGCCGAGGCCCAGATACCGTAGAGCGGTGGCGCGACGTAGCCGTCTGGTTCTGCTTCGACCCGTAAGTTGCCGTCCTCGTTAAACCAGCTTTGTTCGAAGAACCGGCGATGCTCGGCCGGCATGCCGGTCAGCCGCTTCGCGTCGGTGCCCACCACGTCGATCGGCACGCGCTTCTCAGGATAGTCCGGCTGGGCGCCGTAGTGCCCGTGGCACTCGGCACATGTCCGATTGAACGCCGTCTCGCCGCGCGCGGCGAGTGCCCGATCGATCGCACCGGGGTAGGGGGGCGGTTCGAGCGACTCGATCCAGGCCAGGACGTCGCGAAAATCATTGTCCCAGGATCGGACTTCGGCGCCCGAGTTGGCCGCGGTCAGCGTGAACTGCATGATCACGCGATGCGTCTTGGGCACGTAGCCGTCGATATACAAATGGCGCTTGTGCCGGGTGTTCCAGAGCGGCGGGGCGTCGAGATCGTAGTGCTCCAGCCGGATCGAGCGCGGCCGTTCGAGCAGCTCCAGGTTCGCGTCGCGCATCGCCAACAGGGCGACGCTGAACGTCTGCGCGTTGGTCGTGCCGTTGGTACGCCCCAGCGGAAACGCCACGGCCATCATCGCCTCGGGCCCGAGCGACTGGCCGCGGCTCTGGCGAAACCGCAACAAGTCCTGAGCCAAGGTCTGAAACGCAAAGTGTGAATTGCCCACAGCAGGCTGCGGCCGGCCCTCGACCTTGCCGCCGTGGCAGGCCAGGCAATTGATGGCCAGGCCGCCATCGGCCGTCTGCACGTAACCGAGCGGGAGCCCCTCGGGATCGTCGGGACGTGGGATGAGTCCGTAGCGCGTGAAGGCCAGCTTGCGTCGCTCGGCGGAGGACGCCCCGGCGGCTTGAGCACGCAACGGCTCGGGCCAGACTTCCCAGATCTGGGCAAAGTCGTCCACCGAGATGTCGGCAGGGTTATACGGCTTGTGCAACAACAGCCAATAACCACGCTCGGCCGGCGTCAGGCTTGCAGGCGGGCTCGGAGTGCTCTCCGCCGCAAGAGCTGCGCCGCCCAGAGCGCACCGGGCGCCCGCAATCGCCAGTAGTACGGCACTTCGACCCCATGACATCGGCCAGGTCTCCGACCACGCGAGAACTCGCGAAGCGCGGCGCCGAACAGGCGCCGCTCGGCACGTGAGTATAACGCCGCGCCGGATACAACCGAGCACGCGAGCTAGCGTCGCGACGACAATTCAAGGCGGTCGTGTGCCGGCGATTCGACGGCGGCCACGCTGCGACGGCCGTGCGGCAGACCGCCGCGTTTCTGGCGATAGATGCGTTCGATCAGGTCCTGGTACCCGCTGACCATGCTGTCCAACGAGGCGCGGGAGATGACTTCCTGCCGGCCGCGACGCCCCAAGGCCGCTGCGCGCGCCGGATCGCTCATCAGATCACTCATTCGCGCGGCGAGCGTTTCCACGTCGCCGGGCGGCACGAGGAAGCCGCACTCGCCGTCGAGCACCATCTCCGGAATCGATCCGACGGCCGTGGCCACGATCGGTTTTTCACAAGCCATGGCCTCGAGCAGCGAAACGGGGTTCGCCTCCATCTTCGAGGTCAGGCACACGACGTCCGTGATCGACAACAGGTCCGCCACGTCGCTGCGGACGCCGAGGAATTGCACGGCATCGCCCAGCCGCAACTCCGCGGCGAGCTGTTCGAGCTCCGCACGGCGCGGCCCATCGCCGATGATCAGGAACCGTGCCGCGGGCACGCGCGACAGCACGCCGGCCGCTGCCCGAAGAAACAGCTCGTGCTGTTTTTCCGGACGCAATGCTGCGACGATCGACGCCACGGGCGCAACCGCGCCGAGGCCCAATTCGCCGCGCAGCCCGGGCCGGGGTGCGCGGGGTGCAAAGCGTTCGACGTCGACGCCATTGGGCACGACAAAGACCTTGTCGGCGGGGCAGCCTTCGGCCGCGGTGATATAGCGTGCGTGCGCCTCGGCCACGGCGATGAAGCCGTCGGTCCAACGCGCCAGCAGACGATTCGTGGGCTCGACACGGTCGGGCAAACCCGTCGAATGCAAGGCCGACAACACGACGGGGACGCCCGCGCGCCACGCGGCCAGGCGGCCCCAGAACATTTTGTCGCCGCCGGTGCCCACTGTGACGACCGCGGCCACGCCGCGCTTGCGCCAGCGTTGGGCCAGGCGGCCGATCACGCCCACGTCGGCTTTATGACGCAGCAAGCCGTGCTCGGCGAAGACTTCTTGCGCGAGTTGCTCGCCGAGCGGCCCGAGGTGCTTGAGACAACACAGCTCAGGCGTGAACCGTTCGCGGTCCATGCGCCGGATCAGGCTGCAGAGCAGCGTCTCGGCGCCGCCGACGGACAGGTGCGTATTGACGAAGACGACGCGCAGTCGCTGGTCGTCACCGGAGCTTGCGAATTGCTGGGCCATGTGCGGCCTCGGGGGCTCCTAGACGGCGGCCGGCCGGAAACGGGCCGCGTACTTGTGCACCACGGCCGACAGCACTTCGCGCTCGGCCGGATCGAGCAGCCAGCGCGTGCCTGCCAAAGCGCCCGTCAAGATGCAGGCGGCTGCCAGCGACACCCAAGGGCCAAAACCCAGGGCGACCGGCGCCGCCGAGATCAGCCAGACACCCAGATCGAACTTCAAGCCGAGGCGGCCCATGAAGCTGTAAATCAGGACCAAGGCGATCGCGTTGCCCGCGGCCGTCGCATAGACGACGCCCTGCAGGCCCAGGATCGGCAACAACGCATAGTTGAGCATCACATTCGCGGCCAGGCCCAGGGCCAAGGCGATGCTGCCTTGCCAGGCTTTCTCAGCGCACCACAAGTAGGCCTGCGCGATGGTGAGCAGGCCGTACCAGATGCAATAGATCGTCGTCCAGTCGAGCACGGCCAGGCCGCCGGTGAACTTGCCTTTGAAGAAGGTGAAAAACCACGGCGCGGTCAACTGCAGGACCAAACCGCCCAGGAGCATACCCAGGCCCGAGAACTTGAGCACCAGCCGCATGCGGGCATCGACCGCCTCGCGGCGTCCGGCTTCCCAGTCGTGGCTCAGGTGCGGCAGGATCATCGTCGCCAGCATCGTGGCGATGGACGCCAGCAGCAGCGGCAGTATGCGCGAGCTGTGGTATTGGCCGACCAACTGCAGCGACGTCTCGGCATCCAAACCGCTGAAGTGCACGAGCATGTAACGGTCGGCGATCACGAACAGGTTCGTGAACCAGTTGGCGACCCAGATCCACGCCGCATACGGAACCAGCTTGGCCCAGAAACTGGCATGCGGCACCAGTTCGACGGGCTGCGGCAGGCTGCGCCAGACTTTGCGCAATCCCAAGAGCGCGATTGCCGCGCAGCAACCACCCGCCGCGGTATAGCCCAGCACCACGCTGGCGGCCACATCGCGCCACAGCGCGATCAGCGACAGGCTCACCGAGGCGAAGATCAGGCCGTGCCCGAACTGCAACAGCGTGACGATGCGAAACATCCGCAGGCCCGCGTAGAGCTCGCAGATGAAGTTGTGCACGATCACCGTGGCCAGACAACAGCCGACCAGCGTCACAATCCCAGTGCGATCAGCGGTACCGAACAACAATTGGGAAAATCCGCCCGGCAGCGCGACGATCGTCAGCACGGCCACGACCAGCAAAGCCAGCGAGGTCAACGAAGTCCGCGCCAAAAAGGGCCGTAATTGCCCGCGGTGGCGGAAATACTCGACGTAGCGACCGAAAGAACCGGGCAACCCCAAGACGACCAGCGGCGCCGCCAGATCCAGGAACGCGAGCACCACGTCCCATTGCCCGAGTTGGTCTTCGCTCAGCCAGCGGCAGAACAGCATGCCGCGGGCAAAGCCGATCATCCGCTGGACGACCGTCAACACCAGCAGCAGCGCGACGCTGTCGGCCAGCGAGTCGACGCGCAGCCCCAGTTCGGGCTGAGCCCGCTCGTCGGCGCGCAGCGAGACCTCGCAGGGTTCGACGGCGGCGGCGGTCACGACAGCGCGGCCTCCACGTGGCCCGGACGCTGCACGCCGCCGTAGTAGAAGCGGCGCGTGGTCCGCTGTTTGCGCGGATCGACGGTCAGCCAGTTCTTCAGCCGCAACAGGCTGTCGTCGACCGGAATTCGCTGCAGGTGGAAGGCGTCGTCTCCCAGCACGTTGTAGCCACCGTAAGCCGAGACCACGGCCTCATAGCCGGCCTCGTAGGCCAGCCGGAACGCGGCCGGCGACAAGCGGTGATGCTGGCCGAAGGGAAAGGCGAAATAGCGAATCGGGTAGCCGAGCGCTTGTTGCAGCTCATCGCGCGAGGCGACGATTTCGTCGAACAGCTGCGCGGCGTCGCTGACGCGACCCATGTCTGGATGCGAGCGGGTGTGGTGCCCGATCTCGATCCCGGCCGCGGCCATCGCCTGCAATTGCTCCATGGTGTTCGGCGCGAAGCGATGGCCCATGACCAGGTCGTGCGTGAAGGGCACTCCCTTGAGGACCGGTTCGGCCGTGACGAAATAGGTGCAGGGAATTTGCTCGCGCACCAAGAGCGGCAGGGCCTGCTCGCAATTGACGGCATACCCGTCGTCAAACGTGATATGCACGGCGGGGCGTTCGCTCCCGCGGCCGCGCAGGCGGCGCTGAATCTCGGCCAGCGTGACGAACTCGAACTCGCTGCGCATCCATTCGATCTGCCGCAAAAAGGCCGACGTGGTCGTCGTCCACAGGTTCGCCCGATCGTCGGCGATCCGGTGATACAGGACGATCATTTGCGGCGCGCGGCCGAGCGATGCCTCCTGGCGATTACGCCGGCGGCGATACGGCAACGTGGCCTGGTAATAGACCTGAAGTAAGGAATGCTTCCAACCGAACAAGAGCTAACCCCCATCTCAAATTTCCGCAACTCGGTCCACCGGGACTGATTTGGCCCACCCAGCGGACAGGGAAATCCTTACGCACCTCCCAGAGTTTACGTTACATTTTTCGCGATTTCAGCCGGTCGACGCAGGCGATTTTTCGCCCATTGCCGTGCACGTTCCACGGCCAGACGGCCGCTACGCCGCCAGCCGCTCAGGCCTCGCGGGGGGGTGATGCGATACTCCATGATCGGGCAGGGCTCGGTGCGCCAGTGGGCCTTGTACGGCTCGTCGCCGCGCAAAAAGTCGTACGCTCGGTAGCCCGCCTGGATGGCCGATCGTAGCGCCGCGATCACGCCCAGCGTCCCGGGCCCTTCTGCCGCGCGGAGCGGTTCCATGCCGGTCTGGTAGAGGAATACCGTTCCGCCGGCGCCGACGAGGTCGTAATGCACCACGACCGGTTCTCCGTCGAGCTCGGTCCAATGCACGCGCGACCGGCCCAAGGGCTGCCAACGATCGAACATCTCGCGATGGAACGCGGCGAAGCGCGGCGAGTTGAAACAGCCGGGTTCATTCAAGCTCTCTCGGCGCCGCTGATGCAGCCGGACGAAGATCTCCCAAGCCTCGGCTGCCGTTTCGGGCGAATCGGACTGACACCAGCGTGCGCGCGGCGTGTCAAGCTGTTTGCGGCAAATCTGGCGCACGCGCTCTCGCCGGCTGCGCGATAGCCCCTGGACGTACGTTTCCCAGTCGGCCGCGAGCGGAGCGCGCCAGCTATTGGCCATCAGGCGCCTGTCGATCATCGTCCCGTGCTCCGCGCAGCGCTCGAGGAACAACTCGATCACGTGGTCGTACGCGGCCACTCCAGACAAGCACAGCGCGTCGTGCTGCTGGCGGCCGACGCCATGCAACCAATCGGCCAGCGCGCGGGCCACGCTCGCCTCGGCGCCGGCCCGGCAGCACACCGAAAGGTAGTCGGAGCAAATCTCGCCGTCGCCCAGGAAGCGGACCTCGCTGCCGGCCCAGAGCGAGCGCGCCGTGTACCACGGCGCCAGCCCGACGAGCGCGCCCTGCGCGTCGGTCACCGTGAGCACGAACAACTGCATCCCGGCGGTCCGGTAATGCCGCCACCAGGTCAACGCCCAATCGGGATGCAAAAAGGGCACGTCGCCCGCCAATTCGGCCCAAGCCGGCTCGAACGGGGCGAGGCCGTCCGGGTCGCGATGCAGCGCAATCTTCCAGGGGCCGTCGACCGGCAGTCTCAGCGACGCGGTGGGCGGTGTTTCCGCCCCCGGGGCGGGTGCTTCTTCCAGCGGTAACGACGACTTCAGCACTGGTTTGGCTCGATGTTGAATGCCAGGCCGCAAGGCCGGGAACTCCGCGCCGGGGTTCATCGTAACCCGGGTCGGCGACGAGGACACGTCAGGTGGGCTCCGGCGTCCGTAACAGGTCTTTGATCCAACCCTTGAGCCAGCCGCCGGCTCGCCAGGCCGAATGCCGCGCTTGGGCGCCCATCTTGGCCGCTACCACGCGATGGTTCATGCTCGGCCGCGGGAAGGCCTGGTAGTGAGCCTTATACGGTTCATCGCCGCGGAGCAGATCGACCGCACGATAGCCCGCGCCGATGGCCCATTCGATTCCGGCGACCAGCGACAGGCGGCCTGGTTCCCAATGCAGGAAATCGGGATGCATGCCGCCTTGGTAGAGATACGCCACGTCCTGACCCAACAGGAAGTAGTCGGCCGCGATCGGCTTGCCATGCAGCTCGAGCCACTGCAGCCGTACCGCGCCGCTTTCCAGCAGGTTGCGGGTCACAGACGAGAAGAATCCGGCGAACTGCGCCGACCCAAAGCATCCCGGCTCGCCGAGGCGCTGCCAGCGCGCTTGATGCAGGCGCATCAACACGTCGAGACCCGCACGCAAGTCGCCGACGGTATCCAAGGTGCGCATCTCGAGCGACGGCGTTTCGGCCAGCCGTTGCCGGGACTTGCGCATCATGCGTCGCGAATTCTTGCTGAGGCCGGCGAGCCATGCATCCCACGTCGGCGCGAGCGGCAGGCGCCAGCAATTCACGCCAGGGCCGCGATGAATGTGATGTCCGAGGCAGGCTAGTTCATCGACAAGGGCCAGCACGATGCGATCTTCGGCATCGACCCCGTCGAGATGGATCGTGTCCCACGAGTCGGCATGCGCGTCGTTCAGCCATTCGCTGAGCGAGGTGCGCTGTGTGCTGAGCCAGTCGGCCAGCGCACGCGCCACGGGCGCTTCGTGCCGCGCATCGCACAGCACCGTCAAGTAATCCGAGCAGGCCGCCTCGTTGCCCAAGAACTGCACCACGCGTCCTTCGACGGGCAGTGCCTCGATATACCAGGGGGCAACGGCAGCCAAATGGCCCGCCGCATCGAAGACGCAGATCACGTACAGTTCGCGGTCAGGGTGGTCAACTCCATAGGCCAACCACCATTGACTCAGCCATTCCCAACGCCGAAAGGGCACGCCGCGCGCAAGGGCGTTCCACTCGCTGGCCAGGGGCTCGAGGGCGTCGAAAGCGTGGTAGCGAACCAGGTGCATGACAGAAATCTGCGACGTCTTGCCAGTGCCGCACCCAGGACGGGTCGAGCGCGAGCGAGGCGTGGACCAAGCCTGCAACTCTTGGTCACAACCACAGCAAGGCAAATTGGTTGCGGCAAGCTGTCCGCCTGGCAACACGTACGATCGAACGAACGCGCACGGCCCCGATAACCGCTCCCGTCGGCTGGCAATTTCGCACCAGGATGTTGACTCGCTGCAACGATCATGTTGTCCTGTAACGACGGCGAGTCATGCACCGTCGCGGTAAAAGAGCTGTTCGGCGAACATCCGCGATCTGCATAACTTCCGCGGTGAAGGCGGTTTAGCCATTCGACGGAGCGACGCCGCGCAGCGCCTTGGCATCGGGTTTGCTTCCCTTTGCCAAACGAAATCGCCGGGCCACTCGCATCTCAAGCAGGGGAACTCACATGGGCCAAGACCACCTACCTTCGCCGATCGACGTGTTGCGACTGTTGTCCAGTTATCCGGGCCGTTGGATCGTCCCTGCGGTCGTCATTACGCTCGCGGCCGGCATCTTCGCTACGTTCGGTCCTCAGCCCTACGAAGCGTCGCAAGCCTTGATCGTGCGTAACCAGGCAAACGGACAAGAAGGCGGCCGCTTCCGCAGCAACGAAGACATGAAGGTCACCCAGGACACGATCCTGGAGTTGGCCAAGAGCCAATCGGTGGTGGCCACCGCGTTGCAATCGGTCGGCCCCCCGGCCGATCACAACAACCCGGATGTGTTCCCCACGATGGAAGACATCCAGACGTTGCGTGGCAACATCCGTCTGGCCGCACCAAACGGCGCCGAATTCGGTAAGACTGAGGTCTTCTACCTCAAGGTCAAAGACCACAAGCGCAGCCGCGCGATCGCCCTCAGCGTCGCGCTGAGCCGGCAATTGCAGGCTCGCTTTCAGCAGCTCCGCGATGAGAAGGCGAAGAGCGTCATCCACGAGTTGGAAAACGTCGTCGCCATCGCCGAAACCGATTTGAACGACGTCACCGCCAAGCTCAAGCAGTTGGAAGACAGCGTTGGTTCGGACCTGGCCGAGCTGCGTTCGCTGCACGGCTCGCCTTCGGCTCAAAGCGAGCTACGTCAACGCGTGCTCGAGGCCGAAAAAGAGCTGCGGGCCGCCGAAGTCACCCTGACCTCGGACCGCGAGCTGCTCACCCTGCTGAAGGATGCCGAGCTGGACTCGGGCCGGCTGTTGGCCACGCCGAACCGCCTGCTGGAATCGCAGCCGGCTTTGCGTCGCCTGAAGGACGGCCTGGTCGATGCCCAATTGATCTCGTCGAAGCTGCTGGGCCAGATGTCCGAAGAGCACCCCACCGTGCGTGCCGCCCTGCAGTCGGAGCAGGAAATCAGCGACCACATCCACGCCGAGTTGGCCGTCGCCATCCGCGGCGTCGAAGTTGAAATCCGCATGAACGAAAAGACCGTCAAAGACCTGCAAGACCAGCTCCAGGACACCCAGTCTCGCCTGGAAAAGCTCGCCAACCTGCGGGCCGAGTACTCGAACCTGGTCAGCGACGTGGCCAGCCGCGTCGATGCCCTGGGCAGTGCCAAGAAGAACCTGTCCGACGCTTATGCCGTCCGTGACAATGCCCGGACCGCCGACCTGATCAGCAGCATCGACGCCCCGGAGTGCCCGAACACGCCGGCCGGCCCGCGCAAGGCGGTGATCATCCTGGCCGGCTTGATCGGCGGCCTGGCCACGGGCCTGGGCGTGCTGTTCCTGTCGGTTCCGACGCTTACGCCGCCTGCCACGAAAGTAGCGACCCGGACGTTTGTGCCCACGAAGAAGTCGCGTCGCGAGGCCGACCTGGCGCCCGCCGGCGGCGTATCGTTCGGTGAAGAGCTGCACGTGAGCGGTCCGCGGTTGTAAACCGGACCCGACAGTTGCCGCCCTCGATGCGGGGCGACCTACGGTAACCTTCCTGCAGCCTGGGAACCTTCGCGGTTCCCAGGCTGCTTGTTCAAACGCCCGACGCCGGCCGCCCGCGCACGAACCCGCCCTCGAGCCACCCGCACGTTGCTGCCATGGAAATCCTGCTGATCATCGCCGCCGTGGCCGGGATGGTTTGGGGAGCGGCCTTTTTGCTGCGTGGGTCGCTATTGTGGGGCCTGTTGCTGATGCTGCTGTTGTGCACGTGCTTCGGCTGGTACTTCTACACCGTCGACGCCGGGCCGATCACTCTCACCAGCGACCGGTTGTGGATCGTGCTGCTCACCGGCGCCTTCGTCGTCCAGCGCAAGCTGGGCAAGATCCCCGCGCGGCGGATCACAACCGACGAAATCGTGCTGCTGGGGTTCCTCGGCGTGCTGACCTTGAGCACTGTCCTGGGCATGTCGAGCGGCCTGGCGCAATCAGACGTGCCGACCTACTGGCGGTTGATCGCCGGCTACTACATGCCCGCGACGATGTATTGGATCGGCCGGCGCATTCCGCTGAGCGCACGCGACGTGAATCTCGTCCTGGCCGCGATGGGGCTGTTCGGCCTGTACCTCGGCGTGACCGCCATCGCCGAAGTTACCCAGCAGTGGTGGGCCGTTTTTCCCAAATACATCGCCAATCCGAAGGTCGGCCTGCACTTCGGGCGGGCCCGCGGACCGATGTGCCAGCAGCCGACCGGCGGCATGTACATCGTGGCCTGTTTCCTGGCGGCGCTGCTGTGGCTGCCGCAGCTCAAGCGACGCCCGCTGCAGCTATTGCTGGCGGCGCTCTTGCCGATTTACCTGGCGGGCATCTATTTCAGCCTGACGCGCAGCGTCTGGATCGGCCTGGTCGTGGGCCTGCTCATCGTGTTGTTCCTGGTGCTGCGCGGCGCCTGGAAGCCGTTGGTGTTGGGTTCGATGATCTTCGTCGGCCTGTTCGCCGCGGTGACGATGAGCGACAAGTTCGTGGGACTGAAGCGCGAAGAATCGGCGGAACAGGCGGCCCAGTCGGCCGGCCTGCGCGTCAGCTTCGCGTATGTCTCGTGGCAGATGTTTCTCGACAAGCCCTTCCTGGGTTGTGGCTTCGGCAACTTCACGCAGGCCAAGTTGCCGTATCTCGATGATCACAGCGTCGAGCTCAAGCTGCAGGAGATTCGCACGCTGTCGCACCACAACACGTTTCTCAGCGTGTTGACCGAGACCGGCCTGATCGGTCTGGTGTGTTTCCTGTCGCTGCTGTTTGTGTTCACGCGCTCGGGCTGGAAAGCCTGGCGCGACCCGGCGACTCCGGACTGGGCGAAACCGTTGTGCGTGCTGTTCCTGGGTACGATGGGCGCCTACGCGAGCCAGTTGGCATTCCACGATCTGACCTACACGCCGATGGAAAGCACGCTGATCTACACGCTCGCGGGCCTGGTGGCCTCGATTCGGACGCGGTCGCACGTGCCGGGCGAACTAGGCCAGCAAATGTGGGATCGCGCGCTCGAGCGGCCTGAGCCCATCACGGACGACTCTTGGGACCTGCCCACCGGGGCCAGCACTCGCTAGCTGTGTCTTGTGACGCGGCCCACGGGTTGCACCCGGCGAACGCGCGCCGCTGGTCCGGACACTTGACCGCGCTGGTCAATTCTCTTCACCGGAGGTGCGCGACCCGTTTGCGTTGATTGCGGGCAACATGCGTTGTTTTCCGTCAAACTTGCGTAAGTTTTTTGCGACAATTCGGAGCAAGTCGATCAGCTCCTCGGCCCGTAACGCACGCATGTAAGTTCTTAGCGTCTGGCGAGTTATCAAAAATCGCCGCGATTTCCTCGCATTTTCCGGGACGCTTGGGTACACGGGTTGCGGACAAGTTTTTGTGCACGGGGGCTTTCCTCCACCCCGCGCGTAGGTATTGTAGAACCGTCGTCACGCTCCTACAGGCCAGTGGTCATGACGATCGAGCACTCAGACACACTCCTTGCAGACCCCCGACATTTCGACGCGACGGACCTCGCCGCCCACGAAATTGTGCGGAAGCCGCGGTGGCGCACCGCGACTCCCAGCACCAGGCAGCGCATTGCTTTGTTCTTTCAGCAATGCGAGCACGGCGACACCGAAGCGTTACTCGTGCAGCCGCGCGGGAACCTCAGCCTCGGCTACCAGGCCGTGAAGCGGGTCCTCGACATTTGCGGCGCGCTGATTGCGCTGGCGCTATTCGCGCCGATCATGCTGTCGGCTTTCGTCGCGCTGTGCTTCACGACGAAGGGACGCCCCCTGTATGCCCAGACGCGCGTCGGCCGCTGCGGTCGCCCGTTCCGGATGTACAAGTTCCGCTCGATGCGGCAGGACGCCGACCAGATCCAGTGCCAGATCGTCAACGAGAAGGACGGCCCGATCTTCAAGAACCGCCGCGACCCGCGGATCACGCGGATCGGCCGGTTCATTCGCTCGACCAGCATCGACGAGATGCCGCAGTTGTTCAACGTGCTGCTGGGCGACATGTCGCTCGTCGGCCCGCGCCCGCCGGTGCCGAAGGAAGTGGTCGAGTATCGGCCCTGGCAGCTCGCCCGACTGTCGGTCAAGCCTGGACTGACGTGCCTCTGGCAGGTCAGCGGCCGCAGCGAAGTCGGCTTTGAGGACTGGGTCCGCATGGACATCTGGTACATCCAGAACCAGAGCCTGTGGACCGACGTGCAACTGCTGTGGCGCACGCCGCTGAGCGTGCTCAGCCGCCGCGGGGCGTACTAACGCATCGCACAGAGCTCGCGCGTCCTGGCTGTGAGCCCCTTGTCCAAGCTCGAAGGGCGGCGCGCCCGCGAACTCAGCTCCACGCGTCCAGCAGCCGCTCGTATTCGCCCAGCACGCGGGCCCAGGTGAACTCGGCTGCGTGCCGCTCGTAGCTGGCGGTACGCATGTGGGCCAGCCGGACGTCGTCGGCCAGCAGTTCGTCGAACGTCGTGGCCGCCGCATCGGCGTCTGCGAAATAAGCGGCCTCTGGGCCAGCGACCCAGCGGTTGAAGCGGTTGTCATGCGCCAACACCGGACACCCAGCCCCGAGAGCCTCGACCAGCGCCGGGTTCGTACCGCCGACGGTGTGGCCGTGCACATAGAGCCGGGCGTAATACCGCAGCGACGCGACCACTCCGGGATCGTAAATCGCCCCGGGAAATAGCACCTCGTCGCTCGCCGCCTCGAGCACCTGACGATGGTAGGCGCTTTCGCCGGGCCGGAACTTGCCCAGAACGACCAGCCGCTGCCCGCGGGGCCGCCGCGAAAACGCGGCCACGATTTCGCGAACCAAGTTTTCCGGTTCCGGGCGCGCGATGACCAGCACATAGCCCCGGCTTTGCAGCCCGAGCCGCGCCAACGGCGAGATGTCGGCTTCGCGGACTTCGTCGGCGCCGTACGGAATGACCGTGATCTTGTCCGAGGCGGCCCGGGTGAGCAGATGGGTGCGGATTTCGGGATGGTCGGCAATCAGGTGATTGCCCCACCAGCAGGCCAGCCGCTCGTTGAACCACAGCCAGGCTTGCTGCGGGCGGCTCCACTTCTGGCGCTGCCATTCCAGGCCGTCCATGTTGATCAGGTGGCTGCGCCGCCCGAGGATGTGCCAGAGCGAGAATGCTGCGGTGTTGTAGCCCAACGTGAGCAGCGTACCGCCTTCGCGCGCGGCGCGGCGGGCAGCGTGCCAATCGAACTGGATCGTCCCCCAGGCATCGGTGCGGCCGATCGGGATATTGATCAGTCGTACACCGCGCCAGGTGCTCTCGCCGGGCGTGCTGCCCGGCTCACCCTGGCAGTAGACCGTCACCTCACAGCCGCGGCCGACCATGTGCAGTGCCAAGCGCTGCGCGAACGTCTCGAAGCCGCCGTGCTGCGCAGGGATCCCCCGGGTGCCGAGGATCGACAACTGCCGGCAACTGCGCGCGGGCGGATCGACCACCGACGCAACCGCCGCCTGAGGCGCTTGCGGCGGCTCGAATGTCTGCGGCGCGGAGTCGGTGGGGTTCAAAGTCGACGACATCGTGGTTGACCCGCTTAGGACCGCCGACCCGCGGCACGTGAGGCGAGCACCTGGCGATAGACGTCGGTCACACGCTCGTAGTGCAGCTCTTGATTGAATTGCGCTTCGATCTTCCGCCGGCCGGCCTGGCCCAACTCGACTGCTTCGCGGCGATGTTGCCAGCACCAGCGCAGGCGATCGGCCAAGGCCTCGGCATCGCGTGGGGCCACCAGGAACCCATCGACGCCGTCGTCGACCAGCTCGGGAATGCCACCGATCCGCGAACCGATCACCGGCTTGGCAAACGCCAACGATTCGAGCACCGACATCGGGCAATTGTCGTAACCCTCCGACGGCAGAATCGTGGCCACGCTGCCCCGGATGAGATTGAACAGTTCCTCGCCATGGGCGAAGCCCCGCAGCTCGACGTGGGTCAGCTTGCGGTCGCGAATGATCTCGGCGACGCGCGGCTGGGCGTCGCCGTCGCCCACGAGGACCAGCGGCACCTCGGGCGTCTGCGCGGCGGCCTCGAGCAGGGTGTAAATGCCCTTGAGCTGTTCGATGCGGCCGAAATAGAGCAAGTATTCGCCGACGTTCGTGGCCGGCTCGATCCCGTCGGTGTCTTTGAAATTCAGCACCACGGTGATCTTCTCGGCCGGCACCCCCAGCTCGACCAACTTGTCGCGCTGAAAGCGGCTGACCGAGATGAACCGGTCCACATGCTCGATCACGCCCAACCACCGCGAGACGTACGTCTCCGTCGCGCTCAGCAGCGACCGGGCCAGCGAACCGCGATTGCAGCGATGGGCCACGGCCTTCCAGTAGTGCTTCCCCTGGCAGGCCTCGCAAATCTGCCCGTGCGACAGCAGCGAATAGACGGGGCACACCAGCTTGAAGTCGTGCAGCGTCTGTATGACGGGCACGCCCGCGTCGACCAGCGGCCGCAGAATCGAAGCGGTCAACTGGCCATAGTAGATGTGCAAATGCGCCAGATCGGGCCGTTCGGCAGCGAGCATCCGCCGCATCGCCGCGGCAGCGCGCGGCGAATAGACGAACCGTGCTAGGTCGAGCGCGCCGGGCCGGGCAAAATCGATGCCCGGCGGAAAGTAGGTCGTCCAGGGCGACTCGAGATCCTGCTTTTGTCGCGCCGTGAATGGAATGACTCGATGGCCGTGCTTTGCGAGCAACTCGCCGAGCACGAAGAAGTAACGGTCGGAGCCGCCACGCACGTAATAGTTCTGCGAGACGTTCAAGACGCAGGGCCGCCGCGCCTCGGCGCAGGCGGCGTCATCGTCCACGTTCGGATTGGCCGAAATGGTGCTCATGGCGTCGTTCCTGCGCTGGAGGCTTCGGCCGCTTGCTGTTGCCATAGTTGTTCGATCCAAGCCGCGATCGCCTCACCCGCCGCGGCGTGGCCGGCTTCGCTGTAGTGATTGTCGTCGGGGAAGATGTGCGACTGGCCGTGCTCCTTGACCCAGGCTCGCAACGGCGTGGTCAGGTCGAGGTAGGGGATCGCCAGCCGCTCGCAGATCGGCTGCAGGAACTTTTCGCCCATGCGCCCGTGGCTTTGGGCCAGACAGTAAGGATCGGTATCCTCGGACAACGGCTCGAACTTGGCGTCGCCCAAGGCCGATTCGATCTGCCAAACGTTGCCGCGAAAGGCCAGCACAAACTGCGCTTGGTGCTCGCGACAGCGATCGCGGAATGCTTCGAGCAGTTTCTCGATCAACAACCAGGTGAGCTGCTGGCGCTTTTCCAGCGGCATCTCGGCCGCCTCGGGCAACCGGGGCAGCGCGTTCGAATAGGCCGCCTCGCGCAGTTGCAAGCCCTGGACCGACTGGAAATCGCGCTGGCCGCGCGACAACAGGTTCTTCTGCAGCACGAAATACCGGGCCACGGTCGATTCGATCAGCAACCGCTTCCACAACGGGCGCTGCCAGTAGCCGGCCGGCATTAGCACGAGCTTGGCATCGCTGTCGAGGGCATAGGTGCACAACTGCGGCTCGATCGGCAGCAGATAGGGCGAGCTGTCGAGCGGATCGTTCTCGACAAACAGCAGTACCACGACGTCGGGCTGATAGTCGAGCGCGTAGTGGCGCAACACCTCGTATTGCTGCGCCGTCCCCCAGCCTGAGATCCCGAACGCGTACCATTCGACCGGTCGGTCGTGCCGCGACATGATCTTTTCAGCCACGGCGAACAACGACTGTTGTTGCTCGACGTGCAGCGCTTCGACGAACGAGTCGCCCAAGATGCAAACCCGCTTGACACCGGAATACCTCGGCAACGAGTAATTGCGCGGGTGGTTCCAACCTTGCTGATTGAAGCGGAAATGCGTGTTGACGGATGTCCCGTTGATGAACCGCCCCTCGCTGAACGGCACCCGCCGCGGCCCGACCACGGGGTCCCAAAAGTAGTACGGCACGTCCATCACGGGGACGAACATGCGAAAGAACAGCTCGACCACCCCGAAAGCCAGCAGCGTGGCGACCCCGAAGGTCAGCAATACCACCACCAGCCGACGCCAGCGGCTGGCGCGAACGAAACGTGGTGCCGACGAACCGCCGGCGGACAGGGTAGGAAGCGACACGGGCAGTCCGATCAGTCAAGCTAAGGGGGGAACGGTCGGGGCCGGCAGGCTCGCTGGACGCGGCACTACCCTCGGGCTCGGCAGGCGAGGTCGCTTGGACCTCTCGCAGGCAGGCTCCCGAATTCTAGCTCGCCCGCCGCTACGCAGCCCCCGGTGCGGCACCAGGGAACCCTGCCGGCAGCCGGTGTGCCTATCATCTCGACCGGTCCAGGAGCATTGCAAGGATTGTGCGCAAAATAACGAGCTGAAAACGCTCGGCGCCGCGGCCGATTTGGGGGCAACCTGATCCATAGCGATGGCCACCACCGAATCCCACCCGCCTCACGACGCAACGATCCTTCGGCCCAAGTGGCCGCTCGCGCTCTGGTTGGCGCACCTGGCCGTTCCGGCGGCACTGATCGGGCACGCCAGCGCCGCACTGTCGCGGACCGGCGCGAGCGGCGTTGCGCGTTGGGCCGTGCTGGCGGTGTGCACGGCGTGGTTGATCCTCGGGCTCGCGCTGGCCGCGCTGCCGCGCGGCCGCCGTTGGCTGGTCGGCGTGCGCTGGCAACTGCTGCTCGGCTGCGCGTCGCTGGCAATTTCACTGCTCGTCGTTGGCGAGTCGGCCGTGCGGATGCTGTCGTGGCGCGACGTCGACGGCAATCGCAAGTTTCGCACGATCGTGCTGAAACCCTTACATCTGCCGCTGGCATCGACGCAGCAGGAAATCGACCGTTATCTGGAAAGCAGCGCGAGCACGACGATTTACGATCCTGATCTCGGCTGGGCACCGCGTCCGCGCCAGGCCTCGCAGTGGTATGCCTATAACGCCGCGGCGATTCGCGTGGCTTCGCCGGACCACGAGTTCGATCCGCAGCCGCCGCCGGGCAACTGGCGCGTCGCCCTGTTTGGCGATTCCTTCACGCAAGGCGCGGAGGTCGAGTTCGCCGATTCGTGGGGAGCGAAGCTCGAGCAGGATCTAACCGCCGGGGGGCATCCGTCCGAGGTGCTCAATTTCGGCGTCGGCGGTTACGGCATGGACCAGGCGCTGCTGCGTTGGCAAAAACAAGGCCGGCCGTTGCTGCCGCAGATCGTCGTGTTCGGATTTCAGCCCGAGAATATCGACCGCAACGCCAACCTGATTCGCCGGCTCTACCAGATCAACAGCGGCAATCCGCTGTCGAAACCGCGCTTCATTCTGACGCCGACGGGCCTGCAACTGCTGAATCGCCCTTGCCTGCCACCGGAGAAACTCGTCGAGACGCTCCGAAGTCTCGACCGCTGGGAGCTGGTGCGCTACGAGGAGTATTACCGGCCCGGCGACTATGCGCCCCATCTCTGGCAGCGCAGCCTGCTGTTGCAGGTCGTGGTCGAACTCGCCACGCGCGAAACCGGCCTGGAGCCTGCGCGGTTCGCGCTGGCGCGGCCGCGGATCGCGCTGGCGCTCGAAATCATCCGCGCTTTCGATCGCGAGGTCCGCGCGGCGGGCTCCCGGTTCGTCGTCGTCCATTTGCCGAACAGCGATCACCTGGCCGCGATGCGCGAGCAAGGCGCGCTACCGTATGCCGATCTGCTCGCGGCGATCGGCCGCGACGTGACGTTGGTGCGCACCGAAGCGGCGCTCCTCGATTTGGCCAACGAGCTGCCGGCCGAAGCGATGTTTCGACCGGCCGGGCACTACGGACCCCAGGCGAACGCACTCGTGGCGCGGCGCGTGGCCGAGACGCTGATCGAGCCTGCCGCCCCGGCAAAGTAGACGCCCCTTCGGCCGGTTCAATCCGACTCGGGCTCAGCGAGATGCGCGGCGTCGACCGGGGCGCCGGCCGCACGAGCGCTGCGGAGTTTTGCATAGGCGGCCAGCAGCGGCCGTGCGGCCAGGGCACGCAGGCCCCCTGGTACCACGCGTACGGTCGCCGTCGGATAGCTGCGCGTGATCCAGCGGCGCGTGGCCGGCGCCAAAGGCCCGGAAAAATCCCACGACCGCCGAGTCGGGTCGGCCTGAAAGCGCTCCATCAACAGCCACCGCAGCAACTGCCCAGGACAATACTCGGCAAACGCCGGGTCGTAGCCGACCTTCGGTGAGAAATAAGTCCCCTTGGCGCTCCAACCGTACTCGAAGGCCAGTGTCTGATCGCGGTGCACGAGAAACACGAGATGCAAGTTGCCCGATGCCGCCAGGCCCTGGGCCTGGCGCAGGAAAAACTCGAACACCCCCGGCGACCGCAGCACCGACGAGCCGGCTTGCCCCTTCCAACTGCGGTCTTCGATGGCGAACCCACGGCGCAGCAGCGGTTCGACCTCATCGACCGCGAGCCGATCGTAAACTTCCAGCGCCACGCCGCCGTCGCGCTCCAGCCGGCGGACGATCTGCCGCATTTGCTTGCGCAGGTTCTTCGAGCGACTGGCTTCGTACGCCTCCGCGTTGTGCTCGACGTCGATCAGCCCGACTTCGCCGAAGTCGGACCGGTATTCCAGGCCACCGGCCGATTCGAGCGCGGCCAGCCACAGACGCCAGTGCGGCGAATGGAGATCGATGTGCGAAAACTTGACCCAGGCCGCGGGCCAGCGCGCGGCCGCCTGCCAGAGCGCAGGTAGCAGGTAGTCCGGCTCGACGTGCGGATCGACGAGCAACTCGCCGGCCGGACACCAGGAGTTTCCCGGCAGCTCGAGCGACGGCAATCCACGGTGGCTGTGGTGCACCAGCGGCAAGGCCGCCAGCAGCCGGCCATCCGTATCTTCGGCCACGCAGAACGCGAGGCGAGCCGTCGGCGCGAAGGTCTCGAGCCAGACGGCAATTGCATCGGCGCGGGCGCTGGGGGTCGTGGCCGTACTGCGATGCCACAAATCGTCCCAAGCCGCAGCCACCGCGCGCAGCTGGCCGATCGAGGTGAGGCGCCGCAAGCGAAACACGGGCCGCGCGAGACACCTGGACGCCGACAGCCGTTCGCGTTCAGACTCGACGATTGCCGTCATGTCGCACGGCCCTATGCGAGAATGTCGATTTCACCACCCAAGCGCGGACACAAGGGCTCGCCGAGCCGGTGCGGTAAGGCGCGTGGGCCCAGATCGAGCCACGCTCCAACTGTACCTCCCGCGAGCAGTCGCTCAGAGTAAATCAGGGCCCCCAACCCGCGGCCATTCTGCCGCGCCAAACCGCGACAATCCATACCCACGTCACTCCGCCCGCCGGGGACGTGTTGCGCAAGCTCTGGATGCATGGATCGGTACGAACAAAGGTCTCGATTCGACGATGCGGCCGGCGGCAGGCAAAGCTCGTAGACGATCGCCAGCCGTGCCCGGGGAGTGCGGGCGATCTTGGCCAGAATCGCGCTGGCGTGCGGCGCAATCCACAGCGTTCGCGGACAGGCGTGATTGGTGCCGATCACACAAGACACGATGCATTTCTCGAAGGAGTGAGGCCGGTCGACACCTCGGGGGCAAATCGCAGGCCACGGCTCACACCCAAAAGAAAGCGGCGAATTTTTCGCGGGTTTTCGCCGTGTGCCGACCATTTCACGGGGCGAAAAAGCAGCATCGTTGCCGAATCGCCACAGGCGTCGATCAGCGCCTAGGAGTACCGCGCCCTTACGACCCAGGCAGCGGGGCGGCTAGAATCCCACGACGCAGAGTGCGTCCGAATTGCAGGCCGGCTGGCATCGTCATGAATCTGTTGGTGATCGCCGTCGACCGCCTGCACATCGGCTACCTGGGCTGCTATGGCAACTCCTGGATTGGCACGCCGGGGATCGACGGTTTCGCCGCAGCAGGGCTTGTGTTCGACCAGGTGCTGGTCGATTCGCCCCGGCTGGGATCGCTCTACACGACCTATTGGCGCGGGGTCCATGCTGCGGCCCATGCGGGCCTCGCACCGCACCAGCGGCGGGGCGACGCGGCACTGCCGGCCCGACTGACGGCCGCGGGATACCACACGCTCTTGGTGACCGACGACGAACACGTCGCACGGCATCGTCTGGCAGGGGGCTTCACCGAACGCTGGTTAGCGCGGTCGCCGACGGTCGCTTCGACCGGGCGCAAGCGAACGTCGCTCGAACGCGTCTTTATCCAGGCCGGACGTCGTTTGACCGATGCCCGCCCGCCTTTCTGCATGTGGGTTCATAGCCGCGGGCTGGGGGCGCCCTGGGATGCGCCGCTGTCACGGCGCCGGCAATATGCCGAGATCGACGACCCGTTGCCCAGCGATGCCCGGGAGGTGCCGCGATTGAAGCTCGCGGCCGACTACGATCCCGACCTGCTCCAAGGGCACCGCTGGGCCTATGCCGGCCAGGTCACCTGGCTCGACGATTGCCTCGCGGCGTTCACCGGGTTGCTCGACGAGTCGGGCCTGGCCGACGACACGGCCGTATTGTTCTTGTCGACGCGCGGCTTTCTCTTGGGAGAACACGGACGCGTAGGCGCGCGTCCCCCGATGGGGCACGAAGAATTGATCCATGTGCCGTGGATCTGGCAGGTGCCGGGCGAGGACCTGGCCCAGTCGCGTTCAGAGGCCATCGTGCAGCCCGACGATCTCGCGCCGACCCTGGCGGCGCTACTAGGAGTAAGCGACGACTTTCCCGGCGCGACGGGCCACAACCTGGTGCCGCTGCTGCGCGGTGAGGTCTCCGCGGTGCGCGATCGCGCGGTCACGGTGTGCCGCCGGCCCGATGGCGAGGACCGGTCCGAGTTCGCCCTGCGCACGGCCGCCTGGCATCTCCGCGAGCTGCGACGGCCAGGGCGTTCGAGCCGCGAACTGTTCGTCAAACCCGATGACCGCTGGGAACAAAACGAAATCAGCTCGCGTGCGGACAGCGTGGCCGAAGAACTCGAAGCTGCGCTCGACGCCTGGCTCGTGGCGGCCCGGCAGGGGCAACTCGCCCTGCTGCCACCGCTACCAGCGGGCTGCTAGCGCGAAACTGCGCAAAATTCGTCGGACAGGCAGCCCCTGGACGCGTCGAGCAAGTCTGCGACGCCTGCACGCACGACGGGCGACCTAGGTCGCGATTAGCCCTAAAGCTATACTTCGCGACCCTTTGGCAGTTCCTCGCGACGCCGGAAACTCCCGGCAAGCGTTCGCCGATGAACGGACTCATCTGGCTGCTACCATCGCGCCGCGGAAGCGGCTTGCGCGCATGGCCGAGTTGGCTTGGCGCGCTAGCCGTGCTCTTTGCCATTGCGCAGACTGCTGCGCTCGCCCAAGACGCTTCGGCGCTAAGGGTACGCGTTCAGTGGAACAGCCCGATCGCGCAGGCCTGGCAGGGTTCGATCGGATTGTCGACCGGCGAAGTGCTCGAAGCGACGCTGTTGGGTACCGAAGTCGACGCACCCGGCTCGATCTGGGTGGCCGACGGCCGCTTGCAGATTGCCTCGCTCTCGCCGCGTGCGGCCGATGGTGTCGATCTGGCGCTGCAGGCACCCTACGACGCCGAGTTGCTCCTGCAATTGCGCACCGGGTCGATCGATCCGCTCGCTCAGCCCCTGCGCGTCCGGCTTAGCGACGTGTTGGCCGGCCAGCAGGTGCTGCCGCTCGACGATCAGGGGGGCTCGCTTGCCATCCGCCGCACGCCGGGTGACATGCTCCGCCTGGACACGACCAGCGATGCCCTGGTCTTCGCGCCGAGCGAGACCTGGAATGTGACCGTACGGCCGCACGCGCTGCCTGCGGCGTTTGGCAACAAGGTGCGCCTGGCCCTGAGGTTGTCGCCGGCGGGAGCGACGACTGCACTCTGGGAACATGAAGAAGACAGCCAGCTCGACGCGGCGCAGCAATTTGCGCCTTTGTCGATTGCGGTGCCGCTGCCGGCCGACGAAGGCGTGTATGAGCTGCACGTCGAGGCTCGGGGCCTGGGGCTGCGCTCGCGATTGACGTTGCGGCCGCCGGTCGTCGAGCGGGTTGCCCAGTTGGTTGTGGTCGATAGCCGCCCGCCTGAGCAGCCCAACGACAACACGCCGTGGCGCACGGTGTTCGAGCTCAACCCCGCCGTGAATCGCTGGTGGGAGCGTCTTACGGCGCTGCCGCTGTTGCCCGGTCAACGGCCCGGCCCGTTGGGGAGCGGTTCCGTAAGCCCCTGGGAACATTCGCTGGGTACGTTCGTCCAGCTGGGTCCGCACGGCCGCGAGCCCGACGCGAGTTGGGAGGCGTATACGCTGTCGATCGAGCGGCCCGGCCTGCCACACGTGCTGGAAATCGAGTATCCGAGCGACGTGCCGCAGACGACCGGCGTCAGCTTGATCGAATCCAACGCTGCCGGGGCCGTGTCGCCGATCGGAGTCGATTCGGGCTTCTTTGTCGCGGATGACGCCGTGGAGAGCGAACCGCACCTGGCCACGCATCGGGTCGTGTTCTGGCCGCGCACCAAGACGCCGATGGTGCTGTTGACCAATCGCCGCGAAGGCGGGCGTGCCGTGTACGGCAAGATCCGCGTGCTGGCCGGGCCGCGCTGGCTGCCGCGCCGCGAGCCGCCGGGCAGCACCACCGGCGGAAGGGTGCTGGCCCTGGATCTCGACCGGCCGCTGTGGGCCAAGAACTTTGGCGCGGCAGAAACGCTCGATCGCGCCTCGGGCCGCAGCCTGATGGATTGGCGCACCTTCTACGACGGCGGTCGCCACCTGATCGACTATCTGCATGCCGGCGGTCACAACGCCGTGTGGCTCGGTGTGCTGGCCGACGGCAGCACGATCTATCCCAGCACGGTCGTCGAGCCTACGCCACGCTATGACAATGGCGTGCTGTTCGACGATGCCCGCGATCCGCACCGCAAGGACGTGCTGGAACTGCTGCTGCGACTGTTCGACCGCGAGGGCCTGCAGCTGGTGCCCACGCTGCACTTCACCTCGCCGCTGCCGACGCTCGAAGCGCTGCGCCGCCCAGGAGACTCGGCGCGCACGGGCGTCGAGCCGATCGGCCGCGACGGTCGCGCTTGGACGGCCATCTATCCCCCGCAGCGCGGTCAGGCGCCGTACTACAACCTGCTGCATCCCGAGGTCCAAAACGCGATCCTGGCAGCCTGCCGCGAGGTGATCGCCCGCGGTACGGTCCACCCGGCCATGACCGGCCTGGCGATCGACCTCTCGGCCGACGGCTATGCCCTGCTGCCCGGCACCGACTGGTGCCTCGACGACGCCACGATGGAACGCTTCTCCCGGGCCACGGGCCTGAGCGTGCCGGGACAGGGTCCGCAGCGGTTCGGCGATCGTGCCGAGTTCGTTCGTACGCACGCCGACGCATGGATCACCTGGCGCGCCGAGCAGGTCACCACGTTCTATCGCCGACTGGCCGACGAATTGCGGGCCGTTCGCCCGACGGCACGCTTGTACCTGCTCACGCCGCGGACGTTCGACGGGCCCGAGGTGCGCAGGCAGTTGCAACCGTCGCTGCCGCGTCGCGTCGCGGCCGAAGACCTGTTGTCTGGACTGGGAATCGACGCCGAGCTGCTGCGCCAGGTGCCGGGGCTGGTGCTGGTGCGCAGCGATCGATTGACGCCGAGCGATGCCCCGGCCACACGGGCCGTGGATTACGACCTGGCACAGTCGGGGCCGCTCGATCAGTTGTGCGCTGCGACCGACACGAACGCGCGGCTGTTCTATCACGAGCCGCAGCGGCTGCGGTTGACCGACTTCGACACTCGCGCGCCGTTCAAAGGTTCGATGACCTGGCTTGTATCGCAGTTGTCGCCGTCCGAGGCGTACAATCGGCAGCGATTCACGCACGCCTTGGCCCGGGGCGATGTCCAGACGATCTGCGATGGCGGCTGGCTCGCCCCTCTGGGTCAGGAAGCAGCGATCGCCGGATTGGCCCAGGTCTACCGCCGTCTGCCGGCGCAACGGTTCGAACCGGTCGAGTCGGCGCGCCAGCCGGTAACGGTGCGACGCCTGGTCGACGGTCAACGGACGCTGGTCTACCTGGTGAACGATTCGCCGTGGAAAGCGCGAGTCGATCTGGCCGTTGTTGCTCCGCCTGGCTGCATCGTCGCATCGCTCGATCCGCAACGCGCATGGCCCGCGCTACAGCGCACCGGCGAGACGGCCGGCCTGTCGCTCGAGTTAGAGCCGTTTGATCTGGCCGGCGCCGAGTTCGCGGCGCCCAATGTGACGTTCAACGTCGCGCGCGTCACGCTGCCCGACAACGTTCGCCCGACGCTCGAAGCCCGAATCCGCGATCTGGGCGATCGGGCGGCGGCCGTCGGACTGCAGGCGCCCTGGGACGTGTTGATCAACAGCGATTTTGAGGTGGCCGGCGAAGCGGGCGCACTGGCAGGCTGGCAACTCGTACCGGCGACCGCGCTGGCCGCCGAGCAGGACGACAACGTGCCCTATGCGGGCGGCCGTTCGCTCCGCTTGTCGAGCACCGGTCCTGCCGGGCGGCTGATCAGCGACGTCTTGCCGGCGCCCGAGACGGGTCGGTTGAGCGTGTCGGTGTGGCTGCGCGTCGACGACGCCTCGCGGCAGCCGCCCTTGCGGTTGGCGCTCGAAGGCCAGCTCAACAGCCGCGACTACTACCGTTATGCACCTCTCGGTGCCGGAACGCAGGTCTCGAAACTGGGCACGACCTGGGCCCAGTTCTTGTTCCAGATCAACGACCTGCCGTTGGTCGGGCTGTCCGACCTGCGGTTGCGGTTCGATCTCTTAGGGCCGGGCGCCGTGTCGATCGACAAGGTCGAACTGTACGACTTGTGGCTGACCGACGCCGAACGGGTCGAGCTGTCGAAACTGATCACCACGGCACAGCTCCGACTCGAGGCCGAGCAGTACAGCGACTGCCTCCGCCTGGTCGAGGGGTACTGGCCGCGGCTGCTGCAAAGCCGCGTGTCGCTGAACCATCCCGAGACGGTTCAAGCGGCCGAGCCGGCGCCCCTACCGCGCGAGGCCAGCCGGCCGTCACCGCCGGCCGCACCAACCTGGCGCGAGCGGATCTATAACTTGCTGCCGCGTCCGCTGCGGTTCTAGGCCGACTCTCATCAAATTGACTCTACAGCGCTGTCGTTTCGATGACATATGCGCGAGAGCCCTGGGCGACGCCTGCGCCATAAAGAAATTCGTAACAGACTCTCAAATAAAGACTTGCGTCAAATAAAGGCACGGCTGGCACGAGAGTTGACTTAGTACATGGCACGGGACCCAAAGAATCCCCGCACCGGAAACGACAAGAACCCCCAAGAGCCCCGCCATGCGACTTTCAACTCCCCACACGACGATCGACGGCGTCAACGCAACGGATATCCAGCAAGTGTTCAACGACGCGCCCCTGCGCGGCAACCTGGTCGTGTTGTCGGCCAATGAAGACGAGTACATCCAAGCGGCCGGCGAACTGGACGGCCCTTTCCTGGTCGAATACCGCGACGGCCATGCGGGCAACCATCACCTGATGACGCTCGAAGAAGCGCGGCAGGCGTTCGTCGAGTACTTGCGGCGCGATTCCGCCTGGCGAAACAACGCGAGGCCGTCGGAACGCAGGGTGATCACCCTGGTCGCCATCGCTTCGACCTTGGGCACGATCTGCTCGCTGTTCGTTTAGCCGCGGCGGTATCCTCGCAAGCGCGACTACCCTCGATCTGGCGTGGCCGCCGGAGGCATGTCCTGGGCCAGGGCCTTGCGAGCGATTCGCGTGACGACGACCGTCAGCAGCACCGTCACGATGAGCCCCAAGACAAACAGCAAGTATTCGGCCGTACTGCGTGGGCGATGGCCCTGCAGCAGCTCGGCAAAGCTGCGGGCCGCTGAACCGAGATATACGTACATCAACGTGCCCGGCAACATGCCGATCCACGAGGCGAGCACATAGTCGCGCAACCGGACGCGGGTCAGCCCCAGCGCATAGTTGAGCACGTTAAACGGAAACACCGGCGACAGCCGGGTGAGCAGCACGATTTTGAATCCCTGCCTAGCCACGGCCTCGTCGATGGCTTGAAAGCGGGGGCTGCCTGCCACGCGACCTTCTACCCAGCGGCGGGCGAGCGTACGGCCAGTAAGAAATGCGCAAGTGGCCCCCAGCGTGCTGCCGATCGACACTGCCACGGTTCCCCAGCCGACGCCAAAAGCCGCACCGGCGCCGAGGGTCAACAAAGAGCCTGGCAGGAAGAGGATGCATGCCGGGATATAGATGCCGGCCATGAGCACGACGCCCCAAGGCCCCAGCTCGGCAACCGCATCGAAGAACGCAGCGATCCACTGTTGGGCTTGGGCAAAGTGCGTCAGCACGTAGCCGATCGCCGCCACGAGGACGACGACCCCGGCCATGCGCCACCCGCGCTGCACCGGGGCCAAAGAGGTCGACGATCTGCTGCTCATGGTGGTCCGCGCTCGCCCAGCGACTTGCGGCCACACGCTTCCCATCTCGGCCGCGTCCATCACGCAGCTTCGATGTATAGCACAGCAACGCGGTTACACATCGCCCTTCGCGGCAACACTCCAGCGATCTGCCAACTCCAGGCCTCGATCAGCCCCAAACCGGAGTACTCGACAACATCAGCGTGATCATCGCCGCGAGCAGGCCGAGCACCAGCCACCATACGGCTTCGTAAGTGGTTGTGTATCTGGTCGGGAACATGGCACACCTCCCGCGGTTCGGCGTCTCATGCCATACCGCCCCTGCTCGGAAAGGGGTGCAAAGGGGATGCCAGCGGGCGAACCCGGGCCCAGGGTGCGACGCGATGCCGCGCCGCGGGCCAAAAATCCAGCGAAAACGCCGCCCATTGGTGTGGCAGGATGAAAGGCCGGCACCCGAAGGGGTCGTGGCAAAACGAGCGTGTCCGCACGGGGCGCGCCAAGACGCGCCGGCCGAGCGGACACGAAATCATCCTCGGATAGGGCTTTTCGCCGGCGCCGGTTCGTCGCCTGGCGGCGATCCGACTTCCGGGGCAGAGCACTACTTCTTCAGCATCGTGCTCTGCAGCTTCATGACGTCGCCCATGTTGCCTTTCACCTTGAGTTTGCCCATGGTGAAGGCCATCATCGGGTTGACCGTCCCCTCGACGAGCCCGATCCAGGTTTCGTCCGAGGTGCTGATCGTGCAGCTCGGCGAGGGATCGGTGCCTTGGTTGACCGTGACAGCGCCGTTCTCGACGCGAACGACCCAGTCGCCCCCCTTGTCGCCGGAAATATTGAACTGAATATTCGCCTTCCAATCGCCCGCGGCCGCACCGTTAAAGCGGTTCGGCAATTCCGCAAAAATCTCGCTGCAATGTCCAATCGCCATCGGTCGAACTCTCCAAGCGGTTACGGCCGTCCCGCGAACCAGGAAAAACCGGATCTACGACGTGGATTCGTGACGGATTCGGCAATGAGCCAATTCGGCACGGGGCCCCAATTCGGTAAGGGGCCTCTGGTCACGGCGGTCCACCATTCCAAGCTGCAAGGCCGGCCGAGGATGGCGCTGCAGAAACATGGAAGATTAATCACTGTGCCAAGCCCCAGGGCGTATGTCAAATGAATCGACCCGCTTCGCGACCCGTTTACCCATTCGCCTGCCTGCTGGTCTTGGGCACCCTCGGGGGAGGGACGCTGCAGGCCGCCCCGCCCTCGGCCGACGATGCCCCCAAGCGGATCGTGCTCGTCGATGACGTCCCCGACGGACACCCGGCTGGAACCCACGAATTTGCTGCGGGCCAGACGATCCTGACCTCTCTGCTGGCAAATTCCGCCCCTGTTCGGCTCGACCGGATCGGCGCCCAGGCGCCGGGCGCAGCCCAGGCCACATTGCTGGATGGGGCCGACGGCGTTGTGCTGTACCTCTCGCAGGGAGCACTCTGGGCAACTGCCGATCCGAGACGCCACGAGGCCCTTACCCGCCTGGCGGCGCGCGGCGGCGGGATCGTGGCCCTGCACTGGGCCGTGGGGGCGAAGCCGGCCGAGACGATTGCCCCTTTCGTGCAATTGATCGGCGGCTGCCACGGGGGGCCCGACCGTAAGTACACCGTCACCGAGGCCGAGGTTCGCATCGCGACGCCCGAGCATCCGATCCTGCGTGGCGTGTCCGGGTTTCGCGTCCGCGACGAGTTCTACTACCAGCTCAAGTGGGCCCTGCCCCCCGAGATCGCTGCGGCCGAGGCGCGCTATGCCGCTGCCGCCACGCCGGAGGCCAATCCCGCGATCACTCCGCTCTGGGAAGTCGCGATCGACGACCAACCGCGAACGGTTGCATGGGCCTGGCAGCGTCCCGACGGCGGCCGATCGTGCGGCTTCACCACGATGCACTTTCATGAGAACTGGCGCCGGGCAGAATACCGTCGCGCAGTGACTCAAGCGGTGATGTGGTCGGTGGGTCTCGACGTGCCCGAGGGCGGAGTTGACGTCGCATTGCCGGAAGAGGCATTTGGCCTGCCAGCTTCGGCACAGCCATAGCACGGCCCCGTTTCGCTCTGGGCCGATAGCCGCCAGGGTCCCCAGACCGTCGCAGGATCGTTGCGAGCGCGCCGCGGAACCGCGAGCATCGTCGCCGCGGCCAAGAGCAACGTGCCCCACAACCGCGCGCCGATCGTGCGCAGCAAGAGCATGCCCGGCAGACCTGTCGATTCGGCAGGCAAGAGCGACAAGCCCACCGCGACGCCCAACAGCACCATCAAGTAACGCCGCCGCGGATGGCCAGCGAGAATCGCGTGCAGCACCACGCCGTAAGGTACGACGAGCGCGACAAAGTTGTAGCGCCAGGCAAGCGGGTTGAACAAGGTCATATAGACGAGCAGCATGCCGACAACGGCGCCGGTCGTTTCGCGCTCGTGGCGACCCCGGCGGACTGCGACGATCCACGCGTACAGTGCGGTCGCCGTTAGCAGCGCGACGATCAGCCAAACCCCGCGGGCCGTGGCCAAGGGCCAAGCGGCGACGTTCACACCATAGGGCGTCTCGCACAGCAACCGCACGCAGAGCGCCAGCACCGACTGATTCTGGATTCGCCAAAGTTGTTCGGCCGTTTCCGTGCCGAACAGATGTCCCGGCCATGCGGCGAATTGCTGTAAGTTTTGTTCCCAGCCCAGCCAGCAGGCGGGAATCAGCGCCAGCGCACACAGGCTGCCGGCGAACCAGGCACAGGCCGTCGCCCGGCGCCGGTCGAGCAACAGCAGCGGCGCAAAACACAGCGGCACCAGTTTCCACGCCACGGCCGACGCGAGCAGCGCGGCGGCGAAGCGCGGGCGGCGCTCGCCAAGCGCAACGCAGGCCCAAACGGTCAACGCGATCCACCCACTCGCCGTCGATCCGGCGTGCCATTGGTTGAAGACGTAACGGGCGGCGAGCGCCAGCGCGCCGAGCACCACCCAGCCGCGCAGGCCTCCTTCTTCCGGGAGCCAGCGCGCCAGCGCAATGGCCAACAGTGCGATGCAACCGACATCGACCACAAACCAGAGCATCCGTGCGACGGCCGGGGGCAACGCGGACAAGGGCGCGATCGCCAACGCGACCACCGGCGGATTCTTGAAGGTCAGCAGCGGACCTTGATCGAGCGTGTATAACGGCGCCCGAGCCGCGCATGCCGCGCCGGCGCGGTAATACACGCCGAAGTCGCCGACGGCGCCTTGCCGCGCCTGCTTCGCGACGCGCGTGCCGTAGTACGCAACGATGCCGATCAAGACGATCGTCGCGATGCGCCAGGCGGGGCTGAGGCGCGAGAAACGCTGCGTCGCAGAAAACATGGGCGGTCGATCCGTGACCAGGCGCGAGGCGGCCGGCGCGCCGCTATCAATGCCAGCAGTCTGCCGTTCGCGAAAAACCTTCCGGCGAGATGCTAATGACCGCCTTCCCTCGCAGACAAGGCGAATGGTATGGTCTGCGGAGGCCGAACGGGCCGGTGCAATCAGAAATTCAGGCAAAGGATCGCAGGGAATGACGACGACCAACGCGTGGAAGCTCGGGCTCGTGGCGCTCTTGGCCTTGTGTGGCACGGCCTCGCTGGGCTGCGTGCGCCAGGCACCGGCCGCTACGGAAGCGGCCGCCTCGAGCGACGAACACGACGACTATTGCCCGTTCTGCAAGAAATCGCACGGCCCCGGCGAGCATGGCGACCACGACGCGGCCACCTGCACCGATCCGAACTGCAAGCACTGCGATCACGAAAACTGCGATCACGATCATGAACATGGGGATCATGAGCACGGGGACCATGATCACGAACACGGCGATCATGATCACGAGCATGGCGATCACGACCATGACCACGAGCATGGCGACGATCACGAGCACGAATCGAAGTAGACCAGCGGCGGCGCAGCGCCGTGCCGCTGCCTAAGCGGCGCGGCGCATCGGCTTGAGCGCGTACCAGTACCACTTCAGGTACTTGGGTAGCCATTTCCACAGGCGAAAACGCGACTCGCCCGCGGTCCGGTCGCGCCAAGTGGTCGGCACCTCGGTGATCCGCTCGCCGCGGCGAAAGGCCTTGGCCGTGAGCTCCAGCGCCAATTCGAAGCCGCCGGTGCTCTCGATGCCCAGCTCGTTGACGAGCGCCGCGTCGTAGAGGCGAAAGTTGTTCGTGGCGTCGTGCGTTGGCAGCCCGGCCAGGTACCAGAGCGACACGCCTGCCGTCCGGCTCAGCGTGCGCTTCAGCCAGGGCCCGCCAATCTGCCGGCCGCCCCGCGCGTAGCGGCTGGGGCAGACGATCCGAAAGCCCTGCCCGTACAGCTCGAGCAAGCGCGGCACGATCGTCAAATCGTCGGACAGGTCGGCCATCACGACCAAAGCCGGCCCGCTGCCCACCGCCTGAAAACCGGCGCGGATCGCGTTCACCGCTCCCCGGCCCAGGTCGTTTTTGACCAGTCGCAGCCAGGGGCGCGTCGCGGCCAACTCGCGCGCCACGGGCACCGTCGTGTCGGCGTCGAAATCGTAGACCATGTGCAGCAAGAAAGGCTGCGGCACATGGGCCTCGACCTCGGCGATCAGCCGGGGAAAGTTTTCCGCCTCGTTGAACACCGGCACGATCAACGCCAAGGGCGCCGCAGGGGGCCGCGCTTCCGCCATCAGATCGTCCCTTGTGCGATCTGGGCCTCGATCCAGGGCACCACTTCCTCGAGCACCTGGTCGAGGCTCGTCGTGGCCGCGAAACCGAGCAGCCGGCGCGCCTTGTCGACGTTCGGCACACGGTGCTGCACGTCGTAGGGGTACGGCGGATCGGAGACAAAGCGAAACGGCACGTTTGGCCCGTGGACCTGGCGCCAGATCAGTTCCGCCAGTTCGAGCACCGTCGTCGACTGGGCCGTCGACAGGTTGAAATCTTCGTTCATAGCGGCCGGATGCTCGATCGACAGGCGAATTCCCCGGGCCAGGTCGCCGCCGTAGGTGTAGCAGCGCACCTGCCGGCCATCGCCCAGGATGTGCAACGGGTCCTGCCCCTTGAGCACCTTTTGCACCAGGTCGGGCAGCACGTGGCTCATCGCCAACTTGACGTTGCCCGAAGGCACCTCGTGATCGCCGCGCGCCCGACGCTCGCCGATGCCGACGCAGTTGAACGGCCGGCAGATGGTGTAGGGCAATTGATACTGTTCGTAGGCCCCGCGCACGAAGTACTCGACGGCCAGCTTTTGAAAGCCGTAGGTCGAGGCCGGCGGCGGGCAGCGAAACTGTTCGCCTTCCTCGGTCGGAAACCGCGTGGCCTGCTCGAACACCATCGACGACGAGATGATCGTGATCTTCTGCAGTTGGGCACACTGCCGGGCCCACAGCGCGGCGTCGAAGGCCGCCGCGGTGATCCGCTCGTTCTCGGCCAAGAGGTCGTAGGCGTACTGATGAAAATAGGTGATGCCGCCGATGCGTGCCGCGCCGGCCACGAAATGATCGCAGTCGGTCAACAAATCCTTGAGCAGATCGACGTCCTTGGCGTCGCCCACGACGAGGCGATAGTTCGCGTGCTGCTGGCTGGTTTGCGACAGCTCGCCATACTTCGAGAAGTTGTCGAGACCGACCACTTCATGGCCCGCCGCGAGCAGCTCTTCGACCAGGTATCCGCCAATAAACCCGGCCGCGCCGGTAATCAATGTCTTCATGAAGGGCTCTTCAAGACGCGCACCCGCGGCGGACAAAGCTGAACACGTCGACCAGCGGCTTGTCGGTCTGCAGTTCGCGGTATTCTGCATGGCAAGCGCCGACGAACAAGATGTCGGCCCGGGCCAGCGCCGTGTCGAGCGGCACAAACGAGGGATCGTCGATGTACGGATCAGTGCACAACACGTCGCGGCATTCCAGCGCGAGCACCTTGCGCAGCTTGTAAGACAGCGACGCGCGCGGATCGTCGGAATTGCCCTTGAAGGCCATGCCCAGAATCGCGGCCGTCATCTGCTTAAGGTCGTGCGTCCGCTTGACGAACTGCACGAGGTAACTGGGGAGCCCCTCGTTGATCATCATGGCTGCCTGGCCGAGCGCAAAATCGTTGTGATTGAACGCGGCCAGTTGCATCGTGTCCTTGAGCAGACACGGACCACCAGCCAACCCGGCCTTGGCCATCCCGGCCAGCCGCGGGTAGTCGGCCGTGACGACGTCGTGAATTCGGTTGAAATCGGCGCCGAACTTCTGGGCGATGACGTAGAACTGGTTCGAAATCGCAAAGTTCAGATAGCGGTAAGCGTTCGAGAACAACTTGGCCAGCTCGGCCTCGACCGGCGCAAGCACCAGCGTCTTGGCACCCAGTTGGGCGAACAGCTGTTCGGCCCGGGCAGTCGCCTCGGCGCTTGCGCCCGCGACGATTTGCGGGAGCTTGCCCAACTCGTCCAGGGCGTAGCCTTGCGCGATCCGCTCGGGGCAGTAGGCCAGCGCCACCTGTTTGCCGGTTTCGGCGATGAAGCGGGCCAGCCGTTCGGTAATGCCGGGAAAGACAGTGCTGCGCAGCACGAGCAGTTGGCCCGCGCGCATCGGTTCGAGCACCGCGTGCAGCGTCTTGTCGAACGAGGTCACGCCCGGATCGAGAAATTCGTCGACCGGCGTCCCGATGGTGACGATCACCACGTCGGCCTCGGCGATCGACCGGACGTCGGTGGTTGCCCGCAGCCGGCCCGCGGCCAGCGCCCGGGGCAGGGCCTCTTCGGCACCGCGCTCCAGGTAGGGCATGTGCCCCGCGTTGACTTCGGCCACGCGCGGAGCGTCGGTATCGAGCAGCGTGACCTGCGAACCGGCGAGCGCGAAAGCGATCCCCAGAGGCAGGCCGACGTGTCCGCACCCGCCCACGACGACAATCGCGGGCAGGCCCTCGGGCCGTTGCTGTGCAGCGGGCACGATTACCTCGGCAATGAAACGGTGCGGGAGGCCAGAAATGCAGTGCCGGTGTGCAGGCGGGCAACACCGGGCCGCCGGTGGTGAACTCAGCGGCGCACGCGGCCACAACGTGCAAAGCAAGTAGTCTAGTCGGCCGCCCGGGGGCCGTAAACGATGCACTACCCCAGGGGGCCGCGATCACCGTTTCAGACCGGATGATCGCCACCTTGCGAACCGCGCGACGCCCGCCCTATATTCCTGGCTGCGGTGTTTTTCCCCGATCTTTGCTGCCCTCCCAGGGCACGGTACGAGCCCCTTGAGTTCGCCGGGTCAACGTCTGCGCGATGCGATTCGCCCCGGCGCCTTGGCCGTGCCGGGCGCTTTCAACGCGCTCACCGCACGGCTGATCGAGCAATCCGGATACGGCGCGGCCTACCTGTCGGGCGCCGCCTTTTCGGCCGGGACGCTGGCGCTGCCCGATATCGGACTGTTCACGCTCAGCGAGCTGGTCACGCAGACCACGCAACTGACCCGTAGCGTGAAGATCCCCTTGATTGTCGACGCCGACACGGGATTTGGCGAGGCCATCAACGTGGCCCGCACGGTGACCGAGCTCGAAGCGGCCGGTGCCGCGGCGATCCAACTCGAGGATCAGCGGCTACCCAAGCGCTGCGGGCACCTCTCGGGCAAGGCCCTGGTCGACGCCGACGAAATGTGCGCGAAGCTTCGAGCCGCGGTGGCCGCGCGGCGCGACCCGAGCCTGGTGATCCTGGCACGGACCGATGCCCGCGGCGTGTTCGGCCTCGACGAGGCCATCGACCGGGCCAAGCGGTATGTCGACGTGGGCGCCGACTGGATCTTTCCCGAGGCGCTGGCCGACCGCGGCGAGTTCGAGCGGTTTGCCCGCGAGGTGCCGGTGCCGCTCGTGGCGAACATGACCGAATTCGGCAAGAGCCCGTTGTTCAGCCTCGACGAGCTGCGCGAGCTGGGCTATGCGGCGGTGCTGTTCCCGGTGACCTTGTTGCGCGTGGCCATGAAGGCCGTCACGGAGGCGCTCGAAACGATTCGTCGCGACGGCGGACAGCGATCGCTCGTCGCACAAATGCAAACGCGTCAGGAACTTTACGACCTGCTCGGCTATACGACGTACGAAGCCAGCGACCGAGCCTATTTCAGCGGAGAGCAAGCCGGATGAGCGAGGAAATCTACAGCCCAGGCCTCGAAGGCGTGATTGCCGGCGAAACGGCCATCAGCACCATCACCGGTGGCCTGCAATACCGCGGCTACTCGATCGAGGAACTGGCCGAGCACGCCACGTTCGAAGACGTCGCCTACCTGATTCTCTACGGCGAGCTGCCCAAGGCTGCCGAGCTGGCCAGTTTCGGCCGGCGCCTGGGGGCCGCGGCCGCGGTGCCGGGTCCACTCATCGATCTGCTGCGGGCCATTCCGCGCGAGGCGTCGATGATGGACGTCATGCGCACCGGGGCCAGCGTGCTGGCGCATTGGGACCCCGAGACCGAGAACAACAGCCACGACGCCAACCTGCGCAAGAGCGAACGGCTGTTGGCGCAGTTGCCCGTCGTGCTGGCGGCGCGGCATCGCCTGCGCCAGGGCTTGGAACCTATCGCGGCCGATCCCCGGCGCGGCCTGGCCGACAATCTGCTGTGGATGCTCTCGGGCCAGGCCCCTTCGGCCCGGAGCATCAAGGCGATGGACGTCTCCCTGATTCTGTACGCCGAGCACGAATACAACGCCTCGACCTTCACGGCCCGGGTGATCTGCTCGACGATGTCTGATCTGCACTCGTCGGTGACCGGCGCGATCGGGGCGCTCAAGGGCCCGTTGCACGGCGGCGCCAACGAGCGCGTGATGGAGGTGCTCGAGGAAGTCGGCAGCCCGGATCGTGCCGAGGCCTGGATTCGCGACGCCCTGGCCCGCAAGGTGCGGATCATGGGCTTCGGCCACCGCGTGTATAAGACCGGCGACCCCCGGGCTCGATATCTCAAGGGCCTGTGCGCCGAACTGGCCAAGGAAACCGGCCACGAGGCGATGGAACGGATGGCCGACACGATCGAGCAGGTCGTGGTCTCGGAAAAGAAGCTGCCGCCGAACCTCGATTGGCCCAGCGCGCGGCTCTATCACTACTTGGGACTACCGATCGATCTTTACACGCCGCTGTTCGTCGTCAGCCGCGTGGTTGGCTGGTCGGCACACGTGATCGAGCAGTTGGACAACAACCGCTTGATCCGTCCGCGAGCCCGATACACGGGCCACGAAAGCCGGCCCTACGTGCCGGTCGACAAGCGCTGACGCCGAGAGGTCATTCGCCGCCGGAAACGGCCGGCTGCTGCGCGGGTCGGTTGCGGTAGGCAATGGCCCGGCGAACCGGGGCCGGCTGCGGCGCTTGGGGCCCCTTGACCGCGTACCACAAGATTTCGTTCAGCTCGAAATCGTCGATCCGGTCGTACTCGCTGAAGTCCATGTTCGCCGAACGGTCCGCGCCATACGCGGTCGGCTGATTGCGGGCGTCGAGGTCGATCTGCGCCGGCGCGAGCGTGTAGGGCGCCGTGTCGAGCTGTTTGCCGAAGCAGGCGAACATGGGCGTCGCTGCCGCGTCGAATTGGCTCAGCGGCGGCAGGCCCAAGATCAACTCGATCGTCCGCAGCATGCTGCAGGTGGTGTATTGCGTGCTGACGAGTTCGCCACGACGCACCCAGGGGCTGATCACCAGGCCCACCGTGCGGCGCGCATCGACGTGATCGGGTCCGTTCTGGGCGTCGTCTTCGATGACGAAGATGGCGATTTCGGGCCACGACTTGCTTCGGCTGACCGCTTCGACCAGCTTGCCCAGAGCCAGGTCGTTGCTGGCCACGCACGCCTCGGGCGTCGGGGCGCCGGGGCGCGTGCCTTCGGTGTGATCTTCGCCCAGGCTCATGATCATCAAATGGGGTAGCTCGCCCCGCGCTTCCGCCTCTTGGAACTCGCGCAAGAAGACGTCGACGTTTTCCGGATCGCGGCGCCGCCCGCCGTCGGGGCGCACGCCGTAGTCGGGACAGACGTGTCCCTTGAGGCCCGGTACGGCCGCGTCCATTTTCTGCGTGCCGTCGGGCTCGCTGACGCGGCGGCCGTATTCTCCATAGCTGCGATAGCGTAGCCCGGCCCGCGCGCATGCATCCCAGATGTGTCCCGAGGGAGGCGTCGCCAGGTTGGCCTCGTCGTCGTCGTCGATGCCTTCGCGGCCCGAATAGGTCAACGTCCAGTCGCGGCTGATGTAATCGGTGTTATAGGCCTGCGTCGACCAGGGGTGCCCGTCGCGCGAGACCTGGCCGTCGCAATACAGGTTGTCGAGCTGCACATACTCGTTGGCCAGCTGGTGATGGTTGGGCGTGACCTGCGCGGGAAACATCGTCAGCGCGGCGTCGCCGTTGCCGCGCTCGAGATCGCCGAGCACCTGGTCGTACGTGCGATTCTCCTTGATGATGTAAATCACGTGCTTGATCGGGCAGGGGTCGCCGACCTTGCCCGGAATGATCGAGTCATTCGGCTGCGGCGCGGCGGTGAGCAGCTCGTCGGCATAGGGGCAGTTCTGATAGACCTGTTGCGTGTACAGGGCCAGTTGTTCGTCGTCGGGCACCGGCACGATGCTCAGCGCGCCGGCCATCGTGGTGCCGATGTAAGGGAACCGCAGCCGGCGGCGTTCCTGCTGGTTGGCGTTCTGCTGGGCCTGTTCGTCGTCGAAAAATGGGTTCGGCCGCGTCGCGTTGCCGCGGCCGACGCCGACCAGCAGCCGACCGCCGTCGGGCGTGACGGCCAGCGCCGTTGGGTACCAGCCCGTCGGGATGAATCCCCGCACGTTGCTGCGATCGCGCTGGGCCACGTTCACCACGGCCACACAGTTGTTATCGGCGTTGGCGACGTACAGCGTCCGCCCGTCGGGCGACAGCGCCAGCGCGTCGGGCGTGCTGCCTTCGGGCGATCGCGGAAACAGCGCCGTGGCGATCGTCTCGGTCACCACGCCGCGGCGCGCGTCGATGACGGCCACGTTGTTGCTCGAGGCACAAGCCACGAACAAGCGATCGTCTTCCGGGTGCACGACGATCTGATTGGGATGCTCGCCCACCGCGATCCGGTCGATGACCGTCAGGTCGGACGGCCGCACGGCGAGCACGCGCGCCCCGGCCCAGTCGCTGACGAACAACGTCGCGCCGTTGCGCGAGCAGACCACGTCGTAGGGGCGACCGCCGAGCGGAGCGGTCAAACGCGCCTGATTCTTCTCGACGTCGACGGCCGTGATCGTGCCGGCCTCGATATCGAGCGCATAGAGCGTGCGCCCGTCGGCCGAGAGCACCATGCCGCTCTTGAAGCGGTCTTCATAGGTCGGCTCATCGCCGCCGGCTTCTGCGACCGGGGGTAGATCGAGATCGGGCCGCTCGGACTTGACGAACTCCCGGCCGTCGAACTGAAAGGCCAAGATCGACTTCAGGCCTCCGCCTGACCACCAAATGCGATCCTCGCCGGACGTCACGGCCAGCCCAAACCAGCTTTGATGTGCCTGCGCCTTGGTGACGACCTTTTTCGCATCGAGGTCCACGAGCGACAACTCGTGGACGTTGTAGCCGTTGGTGGTCACCAGGGCCCGGCGGTCGTCTTTGCAGGGATAGACGTTCAGGGCCATGTCCGACAGCGGCACGTGCTCGCCGACTGGAGTGATGGTCCAGCCGTTGGGCAAACGAAAACCCTGCTCCGTGGGACCGGGCAGCGTGACCGCCGGTTCCTCGGCCCAGACCGGTCCGACCCAGGCCGGGCCGATCTGCAGCAAAAGCACGGTGAGCAACAGCCCCCAGCCAACGGTCGACGAGCGCATTGCAGCGGTCCTGTTCGCGAAATTTGGCCATGCACCGGCCCTAGTTTGCGGGCCGCGGATGGCCGCTGTCAACGCGACACATCGAATCCTCATCGAACCGACTGCTTTCGCGGCACCACGATTTCGGCGACGATAGCCGCATGCGATTCGCGATTCTCTTCTTCGCCGGCGCCGCGCTCACCTGCTCCGCGGCCACGAGCCGCGCCGACGTCGAGCGTCCGAACGTGCTGTGGATCACGGCCGAGGACCACGGACCGCACCTCGGCTGCTACGGCGACGCTTACGCGACGACACCGCGCCTCGATGCACTTGCCCGGCGCGGGATGATCTACGACCGCGTCTGGTCGGTCGTGCCCGTCTGCGCCCCGGCCCGCACGGCCATCATCACGGGCCTGTACCCTTCGGCCACCGGCGCGGAACACATGCGCAGCCTGGTCACGTTGCCGCACGGCATGCGGCTGTTTCCCGAATTGCTGCGCGCAGCGGGCTACTACTGCACCAACAACAGCAAGGAAGATTACAACGTCGCGCAGCCGAATCGCGTCTGGGACGAATCGTCCCCGCGCGCCCATTGGCGCAAGCGCGCCGCCGGTCAACCGTTCTTTGCGGTGTTCAACTTCACACAATCGCACGAAAGCCAGATCCGCCGGCGGCCGCATCGCGCCGTACACGACCCGGCGCAGGTGCGCGTGCCGGCCTATCATCCCGACCTGCCCGAGGTGCGTCAGGATTGGGCCCAGTACTACGACCAATTGACCGAGGTCGACACGGCCGCCGGGCGCGTGCTCGACGAGCTGGCCGCCGACGGCCTCGACGACGACACCATCGTCTGCTACTTCGCCGATCACGGGCCCGGCATGCCGCGTTCGAAGCGTTCGCCCTGCAACTCCGGTCTGCAAGTGCCGCTGATCGTTGCCGTGCCCGACAAGTGGCGGCAACTTGCGCCGGCCGACTATCAGCCCGGGGGTCGTTCGTCGCGGCTGGTCAGTTTCGTCGACTTGGCCCCGACCGTGTTGTCCTTGGCCGGCATCGAACCGCCGGCGACGGGGCATGGCCGGGCCTTCGCCGGCAAGTTTGTCCAACCGGGCGGCGATTGCCTCCATGGTCTGCGCGGCCGCATGGACGAGCGGTACGATTGCGTGCGCTCGGCCACCGACGGTCGATTCGTCTACGTGCGCAACTTCCGGCCCGAACTGCCTGCCGGCCAGCACGTCGAATACATGTTTGCCACTGGGACCACGCGCGTCTGGAAGCAAGCCTTCGACGAGGGAGGCCTGACGCCCGAACAAGCGCAGTTCTGGCAGCCACGCCCGGCCGAAGAACTGTACGACCTCGCGGACGATCCCGACGAAGTGCACAACCTGGCCGGGCTGCCGGAACATGCCGCGACGCTGGTTCGGCTGCGGGCCGCGGTTCGGCAACAGGCGATCGACGTGTGCGACGTGGGCCTGTTGCCCGAGGCGGAAATGCGGCGATCGGCAGGTAACGACGCGCCTTGGACGATGGGGCACGACCCGGGGCGCTACGACGCGGAGCTGACCTTCGAAATCGCCGATCTGGCCAGCCGCGGCGGCACCGACGACCTGGCCCGGCTGACCGAACTGCTGACCAGCGATGCCGCCGCCATGCGCTATTGGGCAGCGCGCGGCCTCGGGCGGCTTGGCCCCGGCGCCGTGCGCAACGCCGCGGCTCAGCTCGGCAAGCTGCTGCAAGATGAATCCTCCAGCGTCGTGTGCGCCGCGGCCGAAGCCCTGGCCATCCAGGGCACCGCGGCCGATCGCGAACCTAGCATCGCGGCGCTGGCACGACTGCTGACGCAACAGGCCGACGAAACCTATGCCGTGATGGAAGTATTGAACGCCTGGGAGCGAATCGCCGTGACTGCGACCGAGTGGCCACGCCGCGAGGAGCTACTCGCCACGCTGCCCGCGCACAAACCCAACTGGGAGGCCCGCGGGCGCGACGGCGTGGACAAGCTGTTGCGCAACCTCGGCCTGCCGATCGCGACCAAAGGGGATTAAGCGTTGAACGCTCCAGATTCTGCCGGCACGCTGGCCGCGCCGCCTGCGGTGCGGATCAATCGCGATCGCTACCAGGCCGCGCGCCTGGCCATGGCGCGGGCCTTCATGACTTACCCCCTAATGCGTTACGCCGCGCCGGACGAATCCCGGCGGCTGTTAGCGAACCAGTGCCTGTATGGGTCGATGCTCAGCGACGCCCTGAAGCACGGCGAGGTCTACTCGACCGCAGACGTGCGTGGCGCCTGCTGCTGGCTGCCGCCCCAGCAGGCCCACATCACCGTGCTACGGCAGGTGCTGGCCGGCATGCTCGCTTTGCCGTTGAGGTATGGGCTGCGCGGGTTCAACCGGCTGGTCGACTACGACAACGTGGCCAGGGAAATGCACCACCAGCACGCCGCAGGGCCGCACTGGTATGTCGCCGCGATCGGCGTCGCGCCTGAGTTCCAGGGGCAAGGGCTCTGCCGGCGGTTTTTTCAGCCGGTCCTCGATCGGGCCGACGCGGCCGGCCAGGCTTGCTACCTCGATACGCACGACGACAAGAACGTCGCGATTTACCAGCGCTGCGGTTTCGAAGTCGTCGATCAGCGGACACCCAAGGGCCACCCGGTGCCGGTTTGGGCCATGCTCCGCCGGCCGCGCTAGAGGTCTCCGATCCGCGGCGTTTGCCGGCCGATGCCGCGGATGCTACCCTGCCGGATCACTTTCCGGTGCCCACGAGTGGCCCCGCCGGATTCCGACCGATTCGTTCACCAGCCCGCACGGAACCGTCATGAGCACCGACTACCGCAAGATGTTCGACCTGACCGGCAAGGTGGCCATTGTCACCGGCGCCAGCAAGGGGATCGGCGAGGGCATCGCCCGGGGCCTGGCTCAGTTCGGCGCCAAGGTCGTGGTCAGCAGCCGTAAGCAAGAGGCCGTCGACGAAGTGGCCGCGAGTCTCAAGGCCGAGGGGCACGATGCCTTCGGCGTCGCCTGCCACGTGGGCGACCTGGCGCAGCTCGACAAACTCGTCAGCGATACGCTCGCGCATTACGGCGGCGTCGACATCCTGGTCAACAACGCCGCGGCGAATCCGGTCTTTGGCCCCGTGATCCACACCGACGTTTCGGCCTACAACAAGATCATGGATGTGAACGTGCGCGGACCCTTCGAGCTGGCCAAGAAGGTGTTCGAAAGCATGTCGTCGCGCGGCGGCGGGTCGATCATCAATATCTCCAGCATCGGCGGCCTGCGCCCCGAGCCGGGGCTGGGCATCTACAGCGTCAGCAAGACGGCGCTGCTCGGGCTGACCAAGGTACTGGCCACCGAATGGGGGCCGGCCAAGATCCGCGTCAACGCCGTTTGTCCGGGCCTCGTCAAAACCAAGTTCAGCCAAGCCCTGTGGGCCAGCGACGAGATCCTCAAGCATTTTCTCGAGACGGTGCCGCTGGGCTACGTGGCGCAGCCGGACGAGATTGTTCCGTTGTGTGCGTTCCTGGCGTCGCCGGCCTCGGCCTATTGCACCGGCGGCGTGTTCGTGATCGACGGCGGCCACACCATCTAACCGTCCCGAGAAGCCGCGTGTACTTCCTGCCGAAGCCTGGAATTGGCAGCCAGACGACGTCGCGAGTGAGTCACGCCCGATGAGCACGCTCTACGTTGTCCGCCACGGTCAGGCCTCGTTTCTCGCCGACGATTACGACCAGCTCTCCGAATTGGGCCGCTCGCAGTCGCGGTTGTTGGGCGAATTCTGGTGTGCTCGTGGGCTCACCCTGGACCGCATCGCCACCGGTCCGCGCCGCCGGCAAATCGACACGGCCGAACTCGTGGCCGAACAACTGCGCAAATCCGGCCGCCCGGTGCCGGAAGTCGAGGTTTTGCCCGATTTCGACGAGTACCACGCCGAGGCGGTGCTCAAGGTGGCGCTGCCCGAGTTGATTGAGAAGTCGGCCGAGGTGCGTAAACTGCAGGCGGAGTTTCTGGCCGCGACCGGCCGCGACGAGCAGTTGCGGACCTTTCAGCGGATGTACGAAGTGGTGATCCTCGGCTGGGCGGCGGGCGACTTCGAGTTGACCGACGTCGAACCGTGGCCCGACTTCTGCGACCGCGTGTGCCGCGGCTTGAAGCAACTGGCCACCGCAGCATCGCGGGGCAGCCGCGTGGCCGTGTTTACCTCGGGAGGGCCGGTCGGCGTGGCCATGCAACATGCCCTGACGCTGTCGCATGAACACACGCTGCGCCTGGCCTGGATGGTGCGCAATGCCAGCTACTCGGAGTTCATTTTCTCGGGTCCGCGGTTCACGCTCAGCTCATTCAACACCCACCCACACCTGGTCGGGCCTGAACTGCTGACCTACCGCTGACGGCTACTGCCCAGCAATTCGATCGTCTCGCACTTGAGGATGCCTTCCTCCAAGGAACCTGCCATGGATTTTGCCGTGCCCGCCGCGACGCAGGCCCTGCTCGAACGCTTTCGCACCCTGGTGGAACAGGAGGTGATGCCGCTGGAGAACGTGGTCCGGGACAAAGGATTCAAGGCTTCGCTCCCACAGTTGCAGGCCGTGCGCAACAAGGTCAAAGAAGCGGGCCTGTGGCTGCCGCAGATCGCCAAAGCGCACGGCGGGCTGGGCCTGTCGCTGTTGGAACACGGCATGGTCAGCGAGGTGCTCGGCCGCAGCCCGTTGGGCCACTACTCGTTCAATTGCCAGGCGCCCGACGCCGGCAACATGGAGATCCTGATCGAGTTCGGCAGCGCCGAGCAGAAGCGGACCTGGCTCGAACCGCTGCTGGCCGGGCAGTGCCGGAGCTGCTTCTCGATGACGGAGCCGAACGCGCCCGGCTCGAACCCCACCTGGCTGACGACGACGGCCGTGCGCGACGGCAACGATTACGTGATCAACGGCCGCAAGTGGTTCACCTCGTCGGCCGACGGCGCGAAGTTCGCCATCGTCATGGCGGTCACCAATCCCGACGCCCCGCCGCACGAACGGGCCAGCCAGATCATCGTGCCGCTCGACAACCCCGGTTTCAAATTCATCCGCAATATACCGATCATGGGCCACGCGGGCGAAGACTGGGAAAGTCACGCCGAGGTGGTCTACGAGAATTGCCGCGTGCCTCAGGCCAACCTGCTGGGCGGCGAAGGGGCCGGCTTCATGATCGCCCAGCAGCGGCTGGGCCCGGGCCGGATTCACCACTGCATGCGCTGGATCGGCATTTGCGAGCGATCGTTCGACCTGATGTGCCGGCGCGCGGCGCAACGCGAGCTTTCGCCCGGCAAGCCGCTGGGCACCAAACAGACGATCCAGAACTGGATCGCCGAGAGCCGCGCCGAAATCAACGCGGCCCGGCTGATGGTCCTGCAGGCCGCGTGGAAGATCGACCACTCTGGCGTCTACGAGGCCCGGGAAGAGATTTCCTGCATCAAGTTCTACGTGGCCGGCGTGTTGATGAACGTGGTCGACCGGGCCATTCAGGTCCACGGCGCGTTGGGCATCACCGACGACACCCCGCTCGCGTCGTTTTTGCGCAACGAGCGCGGGGCGCGAATCTATGACGGCGCCGATGAAGTGCACAAGTCGGTCGTCGCCAAACGCGTGTTGAAGCACTACGGGCTGCAAGTTTCGGGCTGAGCTGTTCGCCATGACGACCGAATTTCTCGACCGCACCCGGCCGATTCGCGCCGGCGAAGAACTCGACACGGCCCGGCTCGAGGCATATCTCCGCGCGCGGCTCGAGCTGCCCAGCGCGCCGCTGACGCTCGAGCAATTTCCGGCCGGACACTCGAACCTGACCTATTGCGTGCGTTTCGGCGACGAGGAGTTCGTGCTCCGCCGGCCGCCGTTCGGCAGCAAGGTGAAGACCGCGCACGACATGGGCCGCGAATACCGCGTGCTGTCGAAACTCTACGCCGCTTATCCGCCGGCCCCCCAGCCGCTGGTGAACTGCGAAGATCTGGACGTGATCGGCGCGCCGTTCTACGTCATGCGCCGGATCCGCGGCATTATTCTGCGCCGCGATCCGCCGCGCGGGCTCGAGATTTCGCCCGAGGTGGCGCGCCGGATGGGCGAAGGCTTTCTCGACAACCTGGCCGATCTGCATGCCTTGAACTACGAGGCGATCGGGCTGGCCGACCTGGGCAAGCCGGCCGGGTATGTCCAGCGCCAAGTCGAAGGCTGGATCAAACGCTACGGCGGCTCGCAGACCGACGACATTCCCGAGGTCGATTTTGTCTCCCAATGGCTCGCCGGGCACATGCCGCCCGAGCGGGGCAGCGCGCTCATCCACAACGACTACAAATACGACAACGTCGTGCTCGACGCCAACGACCTGTCGAAGGTGATCGGCGTGCTCGACTGGGAAATGTCGACCCTGGGCGACCCCTTGATGGACCTGGGCACGACGGTCAGTTACTGGATCGATCCGGATGACCCGGACGAGCTGCAACTGATCCGCTGGGGCCCGACGACGCTGCCCGGCTCGCTGACGCGCCGCGACCTGGTCGACCGCTATGCGGCCCGGACCGGCCTGGCAGTCGACGACATGGTCTTCTACCTGGCCTTCGGCTTTTTCAAGACGGCCGTGATCGCCCAGCAGATCTACTACCGCTACAAGCACGGCCTGACGCAGGACGAACGCTTCGCGTTTTTTATCGAGGCGACGAAGATCCTCGTCCGCGCGGCACAACGGGCCATCGAAACCGGGCGGATTTGAGCCGCTCGCGGCTGTCGCCGCCTGCGAAGATCACCGACGCTTCCCGCTGTCAGAACGTGCCGTGAACCTTGCCGCAATCGGGGCGTCCACCGCTGCGTACCCTTTGAAGGTCATCATGCAACGCATCCCTGGCTCCGCTCTGATCGCGCTTGGATTGTTGGTCGTTACCGTGCGCGCTGCCGAATTGCCGCACACGATCGACATCTCGGCCGAAACCGATCGACAGGTCGTGATCGCCGCCGGAACGCCGGAGATTTACCAGGGACATCCGACGGCACTGCTGATGCCCGACGGCCGCACCATGTATGCCGTTTGGAGCATCGGTCACGGCGGACACGCCGGACCGATGGCCAAGAGCAACGACGGCGGACTGACCTGGACGCGACTCGATGCAACTCTGCCTGCCGGTTTCCAACAGCACGAAAACTGCCCGAGCATCTATCGGCTCGTCGATCCGGCGGGACGCGAGCGGCTGTGGGTCTTTTCGGCGCGGCCGGACATGCCGCGGATCGTCAGCGAAGACGGCGGCCTCAACTGGCGCGAAGCTGAGCCGTTGGGCGAGGCGTTTCGCTGCGTGATGACGTTCAGCAGCATCGTGCGACTCGAAAACGGCGACTATCTCGGCCTGTATCATCGCGGCCCGGGAGGACGCGATCGCTCGCCGCTCGTCGTCCTGCAAAGTACGACCTCTGACGGCGGTGTCACCTGGTCCGCTCCGCGAGTCGTGGCCGAAGTTGCCGGTAAGGATCCTTGCGAGCCGTTCGTGTTTCGCTCGCCCGACGGCCAGGAGCTGTGCTGCTTGATGCGCGAGAACAAGCGTGCGGGCAACAGCCTGGTGATGTTCAGCGAAGACGAGGGCCACACCTGGAGCGAGCCACGCGAGACGATCGACGGACTGACCGGCGACCGCCACGCAGGCCTACTCACCCGCGACGGCCGGCTCGTGATCGCGTTTCGCGACCAGGCCCGTGCGAGCGACACGCATGGACATTTCGTCGCTTGGGTCGGCACCTACGACGACATTCGCCAAGACCGCCCGGGCACGTTTCGCGTGAAGCTCTTGCATTCTCACAAGGGCTGGGACTGCGGCTATCCGGCCGTGATGCAATTGCCCGACGAGACGATCGTCGCGCTGACCTACATCAAGTATCGACCGGGCCAGGACAAGCACTCGGTGGTCAGTACGCGATTCCGGCTCGACGAGCTGGAGCGGCGGCCGCCTGCGCAGCGGTGATCGCTTCCGGCCCTACGGAAACTCTTGGAAACCTGGCACGCACGCATGCACCGACGACAATTCCTGGCTCGCGCCTCGGCGGGCATCGTGGCGACGGCCGCCGGGGTGGCGCGATCACAAGCGTCCGCTGCGAATGCTTCGCTCGCCGAACATCACCTGGCCGCCATCGAAACCCGGCCCGTGCCGCTGCCTTGGCCGAGGCTGGTGGGTCGCAATGCCAAGCTGGATATTCACGGGCGCGGACCGACCATCACGGCCGTCATCCTGCACACCGATCGCGGCGCCAGCGGTTGGGGTGAGATCCTGCCCGGGCCGCCCGGGATTGAGACCTTGCGCGAGCAATTTCTCGGCCAGCCCATCTCGCAACTGTTGGCTGCCGAAACCGGGATTCTCTCGAAGAGCCTGACGCCGCTCGACGTGGCCCTGCACGACCTGGCGGGCATCATCCTCGATCAGCCCGTGTGGCGGTTGATTGGCGGGGGGCAGACGCCGCAGTTGTTTCCGATCTACTCGGGCATGATCTATTTCGACGATCTGACGCCGGTCGAGCGACCGGGCGGAATCGATCAGGTGTTACGCAATTGCGAGGCGGATCGAGCGCTCGGCTACCGGCAGCTCAAAGTGAAAATCGGACGCGGCCTGCGCTGGATGGACAAGACCGAAGGCATCCAGCGCGATATCGAAGTCGTCCGCGCGATCGCCGGCGCGTTTCCCGATTGCCAATTGCTCGTCGACGGAAACGACGGGTTCGACGTCCCGGGCTTGATCACGTTCTTGAAGGGCATCCAAGGGATTCCGCTCGTCTGGATCGAAGAGCCGTTTGTCGAAAACGAACAGCGGTGGCGCGAAATCCACGACTGGACTCGCCGCTTCGGCTTCGAGCGAACGCTTCTGGCCGACGGCGAGCAGAACAACGACTATCCTCTGCTGGAGACGCTCGAGGCCGACGGCATTCTTCAAGTGCGATTGTGCGATATCCTCGGTTTCGGCTTCACGCGCTGGCGGCAGTTGATGCCTCGTCTGGAACGGACAAAAACCCAGGCTTCGCCGCACGCCTGGGGATCGGGCCTCAAGACCATCTACACGGCCCACTTGCTGGCCGCGCTCGGCAACGCCCCGACGATCGAAGGGGTCACCTGCAGCCACGAAGCCGTCGATTTTGGCGAGAATCTGATCCGTGACGGCCAACAGCAGGTCTCGAACCAACCCGGCTTCGGGCTGAAGTTGAAAACCTGACGTCGCACTGGCAGGCCGGCCGCGTCACACGCGCTTGCTGAGCCGTTCGGCCAGCCGGTCGAGCGTCTGGCTGCGGTCTTCGAGGCCGATGTGCACTTGGATCAAGCTCATCGCACTGCGATCTTGCCACGCCTTGGCCAGCGCACGGTCGAATTCGGCCACGGTCCGCACCTCGTAGCCGGTGCCGCCGCCTAACACCTCAGGCAAGCGGGCATAGTGCCAGGGGTGAATGTCGTTGAAGTCGCCCGGGTGCAAGAACCGCTCGGTGCCGTAACCTTTGTTATCGAGCACCATCACGATCGGCGCGAACCCGAGCCGGACGATCGTCGAGAGTTCCATACCGGTCATCTGAAACGCCCCGTCCCCGACCAGGACCACCGGACGCAGATCGCGCCGGGCCACGCAGGCTCCCAGCGCCGCAGGCACGGCGAAGCCCATCGAGGTGTAATACGCGGGGCTCAAGAACTCGGTCCGCTGCCGGATCGTCAGCTCGGTCGCTCCGAACAGCGCGTCGCCGACGTCGGCAATCACGATCGTGTGATCGTCGATCGTGTCGTTCAGCCGGGCGATCATGCGTTCGATCGTGATCGGAGCCTCGGGTCGATTGGCCTCGGGCGCGACGCGCAGCTCACAGCGCCGGGGCAGCTCGCGCCGCGCGGCCGTGGGCTTGCGCTCGGCCAGGCCGCGGATGAAATCGCCCAGCACCACGCCGTGGTAGTGGTGATGCCGAATCCGCAACTGCTCGCTCGTCGCGTAGATGCACTTGCGCGGGTCGAGATTGGCCGTGTAGATCCCGAGGTTGATGTCGGTCATGAACGTGCCGAGCAGCACGACGCAATCGCTCTCCTCGACAAACCGCGTGACCTCCTCGCGCCCCATCGCGCCTTCGTAGAGCCCGATGAACAACGGATGCGTCTCGGGCAGCACGCTCTTGCCCAGCAAGGTCGAGGCCATGGCGATTTGCGAGCCCTCGCCCAGCGCCAGCACGGCGTCTTGCAGACCAAAGCGGTGAATCTCGACGCCGGCGATGATCACCGGGCGCCGCGCAGACTCGATCGCCGCGGCCGCCTCGGACACGGCCTCGGCCAACGCCTCGGGATCGCTCTGCGGCTCGGCCGTCACATAGGCGTGCGGCGCGTCGGGCACCACCTTGACCATATCGCGAGGGATCTCGATGTAGCCCGGTCGCTTGACGCGATAAACCGTGTCGAGGACGCGATCGATCTCGCGGAAGGCCGTCGGCGGGTCGTGCAGCTCGGTGCCTGCGACGCAGAGCTTTTCGAACACCTCATACTGCGTGCGGAAATCGCGCACCTTGTGATGCAAGAGCGGGTTGTTATGCCGCTCGTTCAGGCCCGGCGAGCCGGTGATGACCACGACGGGCGATTTCTCGGCATACGCCCCCGCGATCGAGTTGCAGATGCTCAGCCCGCCCACGCAATAGGTCACGCAGACGGCGCCCATGCCGTTGATGCGGGCATACGCGTCGGCGGCGAACCCGGCATGGTCTTCCTTGCAGCAGCCGATCACGCGGATCGGGCTGTTTGACAGCATCGAGTAGAACGACAAGACGTAGTCGCCCGGGATGCCGAACACGTCGCGAATGCCGTAGTCCTGCAACCGGCGAATCAGGTAATCGCCGATCGACAAGCCCGCCACGCTCTCACGGTTCATCGGGCTCACCATCCCGGCCACGAGCGGCCCGGGGTCGAAGGAAGTGAACGGATTGCCGGTCTGCGACATGCGAAGCCCTCCTGGCCGCCTGCGCATCTTGAGGCTGAAAAGCGCCTCATCAGGCGGCCGAATTATCCGCATTACAACTCTAGGGCACAACGCGGGTTCGTGGGCACGGCCCGGCGACAAAACGCCTTGCAGACTCGGGAACCGAGGCCCCAGAATCCTGCACCGGACAGTTGGTTGATCGGCGCCGGGGGCAGGGCCACCCCTGGGGTGGTTCGTTGTTGGCCGGCCGCGGCGCAACTACACTGGCACACACGCATTGAGGACGCGCGCATGGGCCGGCGGCGAGTCAGTTCGCTCAGGATGACTCTTCGATTAGCAACCGCCTGCGCCGTGCTGGCATGCGGGGCATTCCCCGGCAGGGCCTGGGCAGACCCTGCGGCTGATGCGCCGGAGTTTTTCGCCGCGCAGATTGCCCCCCTGCTCGAGACACGCTGCCTGAGTTGCCATCATGGCGAGACGGCCCGGGGGGGACTGTCGCTCGAAACCCGCGAGCGTGCCTTCGCCGGCGGCGATTCGGGCCCCGCATTGGTTGCCGGCCGCGCCGCGGAAAGCCTGCTGGTCGACATGGTCGCCGGCGACGAGCCGGCGATGCCCCAGGATGGCCCACGACTCACGGAAGACCAGGTCGCGGGGCTGCGGCAGTGGATCGATGCCGGGGCCGTCTGGCCGGCCGAACAGACCTTAACCGACCGCTCGGCGAACCTGTCGTGGTGGTCGTTGGTCGAACTCAAGCAGCCCGATGTACCGGCCGCCAACGCGTGGTGCCGCACGCCGATCGATGCGTTCGTCGCCGCGCGGCTCGCGGCCGAACACCTCGAGCCCGCGCCCGAGGCCGGCCGCGAAGCCCTGTTGCGGCGCCTCACATTCGATCTGCACGGCCTGCCGCCGTCGCCCGCCGAAATCGACGCCTTCGTCGCCGACCGGCAGCCTGATGCCTACGAGCGCGTCGTCGATCGCCTGCTGCAATCGCCGCGCTACGGCGAACGCTGGGCCCAGCACTGGCTCGACGTGGTGCACTATGGCGACACGCATGGCTACGACAAGGACAAGCGCCGCAACCACGCCTGGCGTTACCGCGATTGGGTCATCGCCGCCTTGAACCGCGACTTGCCGTACGGCGATTTCATCACCCAGCAACTCGCGGGCGACGTGCTTGCGCCCGACAATCCACAAGCCCGCGTGGCGACGGGTTTCATCTCCGCCGGACCGTGGGATTTCGTCGGCCAGGTCGAGCTTGGGGAGAACACGGTCGAAAAGGCCAAGACGCTGACCCTCGACCGCGACGATATGGTGGCCGCGACGATGGGCACCTTTTGCAGCGTCACGGCCCATTGTGCCCGGTGCCACGATCACCCGTTCGATCCGATCACGCAACGCGACTACTACCGTCTGCAGGCCGTGTTCGCGGGCGTCGGCCGGGCCGACGTCGCCTGCCCTGGTCCCGAGGCGCAAGCGGCCGCCGCGCGGTTGCGCACGACGCGAAATGGCCTGGTCGAGCAAAAGCAAAAGCACGCCGCACAAATCGAGCGGCTGACAACCGACGACCTCCGTGCTGCGCGCCGTCGGCTGGACGAGCTGCACGGCCAGCAGACCACGGCCGACAACCCTTGGGACGACGAGCGACTGCTCCCCAGCACGACGAACGGCTATCACAGCGCGATCGAGGCGCAGAGCGACGCAACGAAGTGGGTTCAGATCGACCTGGGCGCGGCGATGCCGATCGATCTGGTGCGATTGGTGCCGGCGCGGCCGACGGATTTCGCCGACACGCCGGGATTCGGCTTTCCGGTGCGATTTCGGGTGACGATCGGCAGCCAGCCGGACCTGGCCGATGGACAGACGATCGCCGACGAGACGACGGAGGACTACGTCAATCCGGGAACTCAACCGGTGCACTTCGCCGCGGCGGGCGCCGTGGCGCGGTATGTGCGCATCACGGCCACGCGGCTCTGGCCCCGCTCGGGCGACTATTGTTTTGCCCTGGCCGAGCTCCAGGTCGAATCGTCGGGGCGGAACGTCGCCGCTGAGGCCGCCGTCACGGCGCTCGACACGATTGACGCCGGGCGCTGGCATACGCATGCCTTGGTCGATGGCCAGGGCAGCCGCCGTCGCCTGCCCGAGCTGACCGACGAGCTGCGCGCTAGGCTGGCGAACCTGGCCGACCGGGCCCAACAGCGTGCCGAACTCGGCGCAGAGATTGTCGCGCTCGAAACGGGCTCCGGCATCACGGCCTTGCGCGGCGCAATCGCCGAGATCGAAGCCGAGTGTGCCCGGATCGACCAGGAGATCGAGGCCGCGCTCGCGTCCGAGCAGGTCTATGCAGTTCGTTCGCGCGAGCCCCGGCCCATTTTCCTGTTGGTCCGCGGCAACGTCGAGCAACCGGGCGAGGCGGTCGGTCCCGGGGCGCTGGCCGCGATCGCAGCGTTGCCGGCCACGTTCGAACTGCCCGGCGAGGCTGCCGAGGGTCAGCGCCGACTGTCCCTCGCCCGGTGGATTGCCGATCCGCGCAACCCGCTCACCTGGCGTTCGATCGCGAATCGCGTGTGGCAATACCATTTCGGCCGCGGCCTCGTCGATACGCCCAACGACTTCGGCCGCAATGGCTCGAAACCGACGCATCCCGAACTGCTCGACTGGCTGGCGGCCGAATTCCGCGACCACGGCCAGTCGCTCAAGGAATTGCACCGGCTGATCGTCACCAGCGCCGTCTATCGCCAGGCGTCGACCGTCGACGAGGCGAAGCTGGCCCACGACGCCGACAACCGCTGGCTCAGCCGCGCCAACCGCCGGCGGCTCGATGCCGAGGAATTGCGCGACAGCATGCTCGCCACGAGCGGTCGATTGGAGCTCGCGGCAGGTGGCCCCGGCTATGACCTGTTCCGCTTCAAGGACGATCATTCGCCGGTCTACGACTACGCCTCGCCCGAGGCGCCAAAGGTCAATCGCCGCAGCGTCTATCGCTTCATTGTTCGCAGCGTGCCGAACCCGTTCTTCGAGGTGCTCGATTGCGCCGATCCGTCGGCCCTGACCCCCAAGCGCAACACGACAATCACCGCTCTGCAGGCCCTGGCCCTGTTGAACGATCCGTTCGTCCTGGGCGAGTCCGAACATTTCGGCGCACTGCTCGCGGCCGAATCGCCCGACCTTGCGACGCAGGTGCGCACCGCCGTACGCCGCAGCTTTGGCCGCGCACCACGCGACGACGAGGCCCGCCTGCTGGAAGACTATGCCCGCCAGCACGGCCTGGCGGCCATGTGCCGATTGCTGTTGAATGCCAACGAGTTCGTCTTTGTCGATTGACCGCGGGACGATCGTGCCATGACCACCCGAGCCACCAATACCGCCGAGCCGCTGGGGCGCCGTGAATTCTTGCGCCGCGCCGGCGGTGGCTTCGGCGCTCTGGCCCTGGCCGAAATCCTCGCACGCGACGAGGTCCGCGCCGCCGACGGCCTGCACCATCCGGCCCGGGCGCGGCGCATCGTGCAGATGTTCATGTCGGGTGCGGCCAGCCAGGTCGATTTGTTCGACTACAAGCCCGAGTTGATCCGCCGCGATGGCCAGGCCTTCGAACCCGGCGGCAAGGTCGAGCTGTTCCAAAGCTCGCCCGGCAGCGTCATGAAAAGCCCCTGGGGCTGGCGCCAATATGGCGAGTGCGGCAAGTGGATGAGCGACCTGGTGCCCCGGCTCGCCGAGGTGGTTGACGACCTGGCCTTTATCCATTCGATGCAAAGCAAGTCGAACGTACACGGGCCGGCCACGTTCATGCAGAACACCGGTTTCGTACTGCCCGGCTTTCCGAGTATGGGAAGCTGGATCAGCTATGCCCTGGGCAACATGAACGACAACCTGCCGTCGTTCGTGGTGCTGCCCGATCGCCGGGGGTTCGCTCCCAATGGCCCGGCGAACTGGAGCGCCGGATTTCTGCCTGCGCAGTACCAGGGCACGATGGTCCGCCCCGGCACGGCCAACCCGATCTTCGATCTCTATCCGCCGCCGGTCGATTACCTGACCTCGTCGGCCGAGACCGAAGGGCGAGCCTTGCTCGATCAACTCAATCGCAGTCATCTGGCCGATCGCCAGGATGATTCGCGGCTGGCGGCGAGGATTGCCAGCTATGAACTTGCCGCGCGGCTGCAATTGAGCGCACCCGAGGTGCTCGACTTCAGCCAGGAGACGGCGGCCACGCTCGAGCGGTACGGTTTGCATCGCCCGGAGACCGAGGATTTCGGCCGCAACTGCCTGGTGGCCCGCCGGCTGCTCGAACGGGGCGTGCGGTTCGTGCAGCTCTTCAGCGGCGCCGACAACGGCTTCCCGCGCCGCAACTGGGACAGCCACGAAGACCTGGCCCGTGATCATGGCGTGATGGGCCTGAGTATGGACGGCCCGGCCGCGGCGTTGATTGCCGACTTGAAGGACCGGGGCCTGTTGACAGATACGATCGTGATCTGGACGACCGAATTCGGCCGCATGCCGTGCAGCCAGGGCGGCAAGGGCCGGGATCACAACCCCGACGCGTTTACCTCCTTTTTGGCGGGAGGCGGCATTCGCGGCGGGGTGACCTATGGTGCGAGCGACGAGTGGGGTTTCCGCGCCGTCGAGCAGCCAACTTACTGTTACGATCTGCACGCGACCGTGCTGCACCTGTTGGGGATCGACCACCGCCGGCTCACCTGGCGACACAACGGTATCGATCGCCGGCTGACCGACGTGCATGGACAAGTGATTTCCGAACTTTTGGCCTGAGCCGGCGCGCGCCGCTCACCGACGACTCTCCGCCATGAGCAAACCGCGACTGTTGATCGTCGATGAGCCCGCCGCGCGCGAGGCGTATCAAGCCGCCTTGAATTCGCTTGGCGGCGCCGAAGCGGTGTTCGAATCGCGCGACGAGAACGCGATCCGCCGGCTGCGCGAAGAGCCGTTCGATCTGCTGATCGCACGGATCGAGCCGCCAGCACAGGGTTTCGAGCTGCTGCGCGAAGGCCGGGCTGCCGATCCCGCGCTACCGGTGATCCTGGTGGCCAGCACGTCGAGCGTCGAGACGGCCACGCGGAGCCTGCGCGCCGGGGCGAGCGACTACCTGGCCCAGCCCTGGCAGCCCGACGAATTAGTTGCCGCCGCGCGGCGGTTGCTGGCAGAGCGCCGCCGCGAACAAGAGCACGAGCTGCTCCGCCGGCAAGTCGAGCGACCCTACAGCTTCGACGAACTAATCGGTACCAGCCCAGCCATGCAGGCCGTGTATCGCACCATCGAACAGGTGGCCGATTCGGATGTGCCTGTGCTGGTGATCGGCGAGACGGGCACCGGCAAAGAGCTCGTGGCCCGTTCGATCCATCGGCGCAGCCGCCGCGCCGCCGCTTCGTTCGTGCCGGTCGATTGCGGGGCGATACCCGAGTCGTTGCTCGAGAGCGAGTTTTTCGGCCACGAACGCGGCACCTTCACCGGAGCCGAGGCGCGGCGCATCGGGCTGCTCGAATTTGCCGACGGCGGTACCTTCTTTCTCGACGAGCTGGGCGAGCTGCCGCTGCTGATGCAGGCCAAGCTGCTGCGCACGCTGCAAGAAAAACAGATCCGCCGCGTCGGTGGGCGCGAGCAGATCGACGTCGACGTGCGCATCGTCGCGGCGACGGGCCGCGACCTCGAGGCGATGGTCGCCACGGGCGAATTCCGCCAGGACCTCTACTACCGCATCAACGTCGTGCGGATCGACCTGCCGCCGCTACGACAGCGCGGCGACGACGTGGGTTTGCTGGCCGAGTTCTTCGCCAATCGCTACAGCCGCGAGATGCAGCGCTCGCAAGTCGGCATCACGCCCGAAGCCTACCAGGTGCTCTCGCAATACCCCTGGCCGGGCAACGTCCGCGAGCTGCAAAATGTGATCCGCCGCGCGCTGGCGTTATCTCACAAGTCGATGATTGGCCTGGAAGACCTGCCTGACGGCCTGGTCGAGCAGGCCGGCCGCCGCTCCGGCGGCGCGGCCCGTACCAAGGCCGGCGACAGCGTGGCCGTGGCCCCAGCGGCGGGCGGTTTTTTTGCCCAACGTGATGCTCACGTCGCCCAGTTCGAGCACGAGTATCTGACCGCACTGTTGCGCAAGCATCACGGCGACGTGAAGTCGGCGGCGCTCGAAGCCCAGATTCCCCGCGGCACGCTCTACCGGCTGATGAAGAACCTCGGTCTCGACGGCAATCAGTTCCGCGCGTCGGCCGAGCTGCGTTGAGCCTCGCTCCCTGTCGACAGCGGGGCAAAGCCCCGCCGCAGGGTGTTCTCAGTCACGGTGCGCGGCACCACGAACTGCAGCAGGTAGTCGCTGCCGCCCGCTTGGCTGCCGATGCCCGACAGGCGAAAGCCGCCAAACGGCTGCCGATGGACCAGGGCCCCGGTGATGGGCCGGTTGAGGTAGACATTGCCGGCCAGCAACTCGCGCCGTGCTTGTTCCAGGTGCGCCGGGCTGCGCGAGTACACCCCGGCCGTGAGCGCATAGCGCGTGGCGTTGACGATCTCCACACCATGAGCGAAATCGCGGGCCCGTAGCACGGCCAGCACCGGTCCGAAAATCTCCTCTTGCGCCAGGCGGCTGCCGGGATCGAGGTCGGCGAAGATGTGCGGACCCACGAAATGCCCCTGCTGGGCGAGTGGGCCCACGTCGACCGACAACACTTCGCGGCCCTCGCGACGCCCCAGCGCGATGGATTGCTGCACGCGCTCGAGGGCCTCGGCGTCGATCAACGGTCCCAGTTGGCAGCCGGGATCTTCGGCCGGCGCGATCACCAGGCTCCGCGCGGCTTCGACCAGTCGCTCGAGCAAGGCGTCGTAGACGGCCTCGTGCACCACGGCCCGCGAACAGGCCGAGCACTTCTGGCCGCTGTAGCCGAATGCGCTGCGCACAATTCCCAAAACGGCCTCGTCCAGATCGGCGTCGGCGTCGACCAGGATGGCGTTTTTCCCTCCCATCTCAGCGATCACACGTTTGACGCCGCGGCTGTCGGCCGCCGCGGACATCTCCGCGGCCCGGCGATGAATGGCCAACCCCACCTCGCGCGAGCCGGTGAATGCGATCAGCGCCACGTCGGGATGCTCGACGAGTGCCGCCCCGGCCGTGGCACCATCGCCCGGTAGATAGTTCACGACCCCCGGCGGCAAGCCGGCCGCGATGCACAGGTCCTTGAGCCGGGCCGCGATGATCGGCGACTGCTCGGCCGGCTTCATCACGACGGTGTTGCCGGTCGCCAGAGCCGCCGCTGTCATGCCGGTCAAGATCGCCAACGGAAAATTCCACGGAGCGATCACGGCCGCCACCCCGCGCGGCAAATACGTGAACCGGTTCTCCTCGCCGGGTGCGTCGACGCCGTGCGGTTGTTCGAGCGCTTCGGCACCACGGGCGTAAAACTCCAGGAAGTCGATCGCCTCGGCGACGTCGGCATCGGCCTCGCGCCACGGCTTGCCGCATTCGTACACCTCCCAGGCCGCCAACTCGAAACGTCGGTGCCGCATCTGCGCCGCCACGCCGCGCAACAGGTCACCACGGCGGTGTGCGCCCAACGCGTGCCAGCCGGGCAGCGCCGACCGCGCCACCGCCACGGCGGTGTCGACCTCGGCACGCCCGGCAGACGCCGTCGTGCCGACAACGCGCGCCGTGGCCGACGGATCGCGCGACTCGATGCGCGTCGCCGTTTCGACGGCCCGTCCGCCGATCACCAGCGGCTCGTGCCGTCCCAGTGTTGACCGCACCTCTTCGAGCGCCGACGCAAAGGCGGCTCGCGCCGCGGCCGAGGTGAAATCGGTCGGCGGCTCGTTGTGAAACACACCGCCCGTGCCTGGGCCAACCTGTACGATCGGCTCCGGTTCGATCGGCGGCACACTCTGGGCACCCAGCTCGTTGGGATTCATCAGCAGTCGCTCCGGGGCCACGTGCTCGGTAAAGCCGGCCCTGAGAAAGGAATCGTTCGAGGTGTTTTCCAGCAGCCGCCGCACGAGATACGCCATGCCGGGAATCAATTCCCCGTACGGCATGTAAACCCTGACGCGATGTCCCTGCCGCACTAGGGCGTCTTTTTCCTGGTCGGCCATGCCGTACAGCATCTGGATTTCGTACGCGCTCGCGGGAATGCCCAGATGGCGCGCCGTGGCGATACCGTGAGCCAGCGAACGCAGGTTGTGGCTGCCCAGCGCGGGACGGAGCCAGGCCGCCTCGCTCAGGACGAACCGCGTGGCCCGTTCGTAGCACGCATCCGACTGCCATTTCTGCGTGAAGACGGGTACCGGCCAGCCGAGGCTGCGGGCGCGCACGGTTTCGTAGTCCCAGTAGGCCCCTTTGACCAATCGCACCCAGACGGGCGTGCCGCGCCGCCGGGTCCATTGGGCCAGTTCGGTCAGGTCGCGTTCGGCGTCGCGCAGGTAGCACTGGATCACGATGCCCACGTCGGCGAAATCGCGGAATTCGCTCTCCGCCAAGACCTCACGAAAGACGTGCAGCGTGAGGTCCTTGACCTCGTACGACTCCATGTCGACGTGCAGATGTGCCCGGTTCTCGCGGGCCGCGCGCAGCAGCAGGCGGAGCCTCGGGGCTACTCGGCGCAGCGCGCCGGCCGGGTCGAGCGCGTCGAAATGGCTGTCGAGTGCCGAGAGCTTGATCGACACATTCACCCGCGGCAGTTCGGCGAATTGGGCTCGATCGATCTGCGGCACCTCGGGCCAGACGTTGACGCGCGGCGCCAGCGACTCGATCAATTCGAGATAGGCGTTCAAATACCTCTCGGCTTCGCGATCGCTGGTAACGGCTTCGCCCAGCACGTCGAGCGTGAAGGCCCGGCGCAGCTTGCGTTCGCGCATCGCCGCGGCGAGGACCTCTTCGCTGGTCGTGCCGGCGATGAATCGCCGCGCGCTGGCCTGAGCATGCCGTCGCGCGGCCAGCGCCAGGGCGCGGCCCAGCACCGAGTGTGGGGCCGCGGCGGCCAGCCCCAGACGCGCGGCCGAAGGCAGTCCGCTTTGCACATCGTCGAAATACTCGTGCAGGTGACGCACGACGTCGGCCGAGTCGCGAAGCATCGGCAGCACGTCGATGAACCGGAACATCTGCACCTTGACCGACTCATCGCGCATCGCCCAGGCGAGAATGCGGTCGTCCCACCAGCGCCGCGCGAAAATGTGCGGAGTGCCCGTTTCGAGCCGGGCAAACAGCTCGCGGCCGATGTCCTGCGTGCTGCGCTCGATGGCGGCCAGGTCGCGCGCCGCGAGCGGTTCGACAGGGGGCACGAGATGTGCAATTGCCACAGGGCCGGCGCCTCCGGCGCAACGGAATCGAGGGGGGCAGAAACGTGCAACCTCCAAAGGAATCGTAGCCCGCCGGTCAAGTCGCCTTGGCCGACGCGCCGTGCGCTACAGCAGGTGCCGGGCCTTGATCGACAGGTAGCGATTCACCAAGGGCGCCGTCAGTTCCTCGGGAAAAACGTCGAGGCAGAGCACTCCCTTGGCGTGCAAGTCGGCCAGCATTTGTTGGCGCCACAGGAGGATGTCGCTGGCGGCGGCCGCGTCGTAGAGATCGTAGGCCCCCTGGCCGGCCGGCGCGGCGGCCAGCGGCGAGCCGGCCTCGGCGATCTGAAAGATCCGCCGGTCGCGCAACAGCACGCCTAGCGGCAAATGCTTGCCCACCAGCGAGGCCAGATATTGTTCGACCTGCAAGCGGTTGACCTCGTCGATCAGGTTGGTGATCAACACGACTAGGGCCCGCCGGTGACAATGCGCGGCCAGGTACAAGAACGCCTTGTCATAGCGCGATTCGACCAGCCGCGGAAAGCGATCGAACGACGCGTGCAGCAGGCGGTTCATCTGATTCTGCCCGCCGTGCGGCGGGACATAGGCGTGAATCTCGTCGGAAAAGGTCAACAAGCCGACCGAGTCGCCGTGGGCCAGCGCCACGTAGCTGAGCATCAGCATCGAGTTGAGCGCGTGGTCCAACAGGCTCAAGCCCGCCGCTGCGTTCGTCATCATTCGGCCCGTGTCGACCAGGAAGATCAACCGCTGGCTTTGATTGGCCTGAAAGTCCTTGACCGTCAGCTTGCCGCGGCGGGCCGTGCTGCGCCAGTCGATGAACTTGTAATTGTCGTCGGGTGTGTAATCGCGCAGCCGCTCGAACTCGTTGTCCTGACCCAGCCGCCGGCTACGCCGCACCCCCACCAGGTTCAAGCGATTGGCCCGGGCCAGGAGGGCATATTGCTTGAGTTGTTTCAGGTCGGGGTAGACGTGCACCACGCTCGCCAACGGGTAGTCGAAATAGCGCTGCCACAGCGCCCATGGACTGCGCACGCGCAGGTGCACCCGTTGCATCGTAAACGCCCCACGGCGCGTGCAACGACATTGATAGTCGAGCACGACCCGGCTGCGGCCCGCGAGCTGCAAACGGAACTCGCGCTCGCCAGGCTCGAACGTCGAGGGCACATCGTCGCGGACCGCGACGACATACTCGCGTGCGCCCAGATTGCTGACGATTAACGTCACGGGGTGCTGTTTTTGCAGCGATGCGATGCGGCTGACCTGGCGTTCGACGGCAAACGTCTCGCGGCGCGGCAATCGCACCAGATCGACAAGCGCGACCACCAAGATCAAGGCGTCGAGTACCAGCACGGGCCGCCACAACGCGCCGGTGAACAACAGGGTGATCGAGAGTAATCCCGGCACCAGCGACAGCCAGACCAGGCCGCGGTACGGAAATGCGCGCAGCCAGTTGGCCGCGAGCGCAAGCAAACCCAGCGTCGCCGCCACGACAGCCGCCAAGAACAGGGGCGAGGTTGCCGCCGGATCGCCTTCCACGAATGGTTTCTCGCGCCGGGAAAGACCGCAGGTTAGCGCCGGGGGGGCCGCGTCTCTAGAGCCGGGGTACCTCGACGGTGCGCAGCATTTCACCGAGCGATTCGTCGATGCTGCGGCCCTCGACTTCGGCCTCGGCCGTGAGCGACACGCGATGCCTCAGCGCCGGAAGCACGATCTCGACGACGTCGTCCGGCACCGCGTAGTCGCGGCCCCGAAACGCCGCCAACGTCCGCGCGCCTTGCATCAGCGCGATGCCGGCACGGGGACTGGCACCCATGTAGAAATGCGGCCACTGCCGAGACAAGCGCACCAGCGTGGCGATGTATTCGGTCAGTCGCGGATCGACGCGCACGCTGCCTGCGCGCCGCGACACGGCCAGGATCTCCGCCGGCGAGGTCACCGTGGCCAGTTCGCGCTCGAGCCGTTCGTTGATGTCTTCCTGCAGGTTGTGGCTCTGCAGGATCTCCACCTCCTCGCCCAACGAGGGGTAGTTGGCCACCATCTTGAACATGAAGCGGTCCAACTGTGCCTCGGGCAGGTTGTACGTACCCTCGGACTCGATCGGGTTCTGCGTAGCCAGCACCAAGAACGGACGCTCGATCGAGTGGCTCGTACTCTCCACCGTGACGCGATATTCCTGCATGATTTCCAGCAGCGCCGCATGCGTCTTGGCCGGCGCGCGGTTGATCTCGTCGGCCAACAGCAATTGGGTAAACACGGGGCCCGGCCGAAAGCGGAATTCCTGCGACTTCAGATCGAAGATCGGCGCGCCCGTGACGTCTGACGGCATCAGGTCGGCCGTGAACTGAATGCGACCGAAGCGACAACCGAGCACGCGACCGAGGGCGCGCACGAACAGCGTCTTGCCCAGTCCCGGCACGCTCTCAATCAAGACATGGCCGCCGGAAAACAGCGCGACCAGGGTACCCAGGACGAGTTCTTCCTGGCCGACGTAGAGCTTGCGGATTTCGCTGGTGATCCGCTCGAACAGCTCGCGGACGTCCTGCATCGCATCGCCGACAACCGGCGGCTGCTCGTCGCCCACCGCCGCGACGACTTCGATCGGCGTCGCCGGCTCCTGCTCGAAAGCCGCGCTCGGTGGCTCGCTCGATGGCCCTCGTTCTTCGGTCATCCAACTGCCCTGAAAAAACTCGAAATTCCCCGTCGTGCCCGGGGCCGGAAACCGCATCACCATACCCCAAGGGCAGGGGAGTTCCTAGCCGCCTGGCCGCACCCAGGTGCAGGCCGGTGCCGCTCACACGCGGCGCTGCCGTACCTGCCCACGCTCGCCGCGACGTTGTTTCTCGGCATGCGCCAACTGCTCATAGGCCTTGAGCCTTGCGGCGGCAAATTCGGCGTCGCGCGTGCGCCGCAGCATGTCGCCCAGCGCCAGGACGTGACCGCCAAAATCGCCGGCGCCCGCCGACGGGGTCGCCGCCACCGGACCGAAGATTGGCCAGCGCCAAAAGCACAGCAGCAGCCCGGCAACGGCCAGATGCACGACGATCCCTGCCAAGGGCCAACCCGACAGCAACGTAAACGCGCCGGGCATCGTCGCCTGCGGCTCTTTGTCGAATACCCCCGGATCGCCGATCCACGGCTCGATAAAGACCACGCGACGCGGCGTGCCGCCGCGCTCCATGGCGTCGATCAACCTACCCGCCAGTTTGCGATGCTCGTGGTTGACCAGCGGCAAGTTCAACAAGAACGACCCGTTGACGATCAACACCACCTCCGAGCTGCCGATCGGCTTGCGGCCGACGATCAACTCGCCGTCACTCTCGAGCCAACGCTCGCAACCGCGCGCAGGGATCATCCGCGCATCCAGCTCGACGTCGGTCCGGAGCGGGTCGATCTGCGTAATCCATTCCGGCGCACCGGACAGCGTCTGCACGCGGCGCGGCGGGAGCCGGTGATCGAGCGTGAACCAGCTCCCAGCATCGTTCGAGGCTGCCGGTGGAGGCATCGTCCAAGGCGTTGGTGTGAGCATTTCCTGCTGCGCCAGTGCCTCGCGCCGCTTGTATTCGGCGGCCAGATCGGGCGGCGCCTTGGCCGCCATCCTGCGCCAGTATTCAGGCGCCGCATCGTAATCACGCCCCACGACGACCAGCACTCGGTTGGGTTCGACTTGCAACCATTCCTCCAGCCAGGTACGGACCTCGCGGCTCGGCGTGCCGCGGTACGGCATAAACCAGATCAGCACGTCAGCCCGGCTGAACAGCTTGGGCGTCAGGTTCCGCGCCGTCCCGACGCGGTGTCCGCGGGCCTCGATCATCCCGGCCAGCACGGCGGTGCCGTTGACGCTATTCCCGGCGACCGGCCCCGAGGTGCGGCCATACTCGGATGGCAACTCCGACTTGCTGCAACCGGCCAGAAACACGAGCAGCGCCGCGGTCGCACCGAAGCGCAAGCCGGAAGTTCGGGCACTCATGCCGTGCCCCCTTCGACGAGGGCCTGGAACTGATCCAGCTGTCGCCAGCAGCGCTCGAACCCGGTCCGGTCGAGGGGATGATCGCCAAAAAACACCGCCTCGAACGTGATCATCGTGTGTTCCACGAGCGTCCGCAGCGCATCGCGCCGGCCCAACTCGCGCAGGTATTGCCGATTGGTCTTGCCCCTTGCCAGACGAATCAACTGCCGCCGGTCGCATTCGACCAGTTGATGGCTGAACAAGTAGATGATTGCCCGGGCATAGTTGCCCGCCTCATACTGCCGCCGCGCCTCGGCCAGCAGGTCGCCGGTCGTGTGATCAACCGGGAACGGCAAGGCCTCGAGGCGCGCGTGGTCGGCCTGATGCTCATTCGCGGCGCGATTCGCCACGTGCACCCCGGCCGCCTCTTGGCGCCAGAACAATCGCCAGCCAAGGTAGACGATCGCCCCGATGGCCAGGAACAGCGCGATCCAGGGCAGCGCCTGCAAGAACTGTTCGAGCAGCGACGCGTCGAATGCCCAGCTCGGACCCTTCCAGCTCCACGATTCGCGCGATTTGCGCACCTTAACGGGCGCCAGATCGTCTTGCGCCGAGTCGTACCACGGAAAAACCCACCACTCGGCCAGACCTTCGCGGGCATCCTCTACGGCGCGCTGGTCGTTCGCCTCGACCGAAGGCGGCTCGTGCCGTTCGTCTTCCTGCGCAGCGACCGTATGTGGCGCGGCCAATACGGCCAGCAGGACCAGCCCGGCCCGAGCCCAGCAGCACGCGCTCGTGTTGAGGGCCGACACTCCGTGGTTCATGCCAGTTGCCTCACCAGACGTTGGCCTTCGGCCCGTAGCAACAATTCGATTTCCCAGCCCTCGGTGCGAATCCGCAGGTCGAGATACGCCAGGAACCAGACCACGTTGAAGTAACTGACGACGATCCACGCGGCGATCTGCAAGATACCGATGTCGGTGTACATGTTGGTGGACAACTGTCCGGTGAGCAGGCTCCAGAGCAATCGAACTCCGCCATACAGGGCCAGGATCAGCAGCGGCGCGAGGACCAGCGTCGCCAGCCAACGGCCGAACAGCTCGCCAAACTGGCGCTGGTGCAAGTTTGCGGTCCGCTTCACCGTCGTCATGATGCCGCGGCGCCTGGCAAACAGCGGGTTGCGCTCGAGCAAAATCACCTCGCTCAAGTAGGGCCACATCGCGAACGGCAAGAACGCCAGCAGGCAAAACGTGCACAGGACCGCCCGGACGAGCACCTGCAACAGCAAGATCTGCGGCAACGACGCCAACGACCGGCGCAACACGAGCCAAGGACTCGGTCGCTCGACGAACAAGGCCTGACCCAAGAACACCGTCAACGGCATGGCGGCCACGGGCATTTGAATGGTCATCAGCAGGCCGACCCACATTCCGTAGGAAATCAACTGCCCGTAATCTTGCTCGTCGTACAGCTCGGTGATGTCGAACAGGCCGAAGATCCAGGTGTTCAGCAGGATGAACGGCAGCGCGCCGGCCGACGACCAGCACACCCACGCTAACGGGTGCCGCCGAATGACCTGCAGCGCCAGATCGAGGATGTCGGCATAGTTGCGCTCGCGAATCTCGATCCGCGTTTCATCCAGTTGCAACGGAACCTCCCCGGGGCCACCCGAGGACCACGAAATAGAACATCAACACGGCCGACGACGCGGCCGCCACGCAGGCTTTGGCCCAATAGGGGACGGCGGAAGGCGAGATGAACCCTTCGATCACCGCCGCCAGGGCGAACAAACTGATGGCCGCCACGGCGATCGGCAACGACTGACGGCCCGCCGTCAACAGGGCGTCGCGCCGCGAGCAGCCCTGCGTGTCGATCAGCGCAAAGCCCAGGCGCATGCCCGCCGCCGACGAGAGCACGATGGCCGTCAACTCGAAGGGCCCATGGGCCGTGACGAATTGAAAGAAGTTCAGCCGCTGCGGCGTCGTCGCCATGTGGCCGAACATGGTGCCCAACTGTACGGCATTGGTGATCGTGGTGAACAGGCCACCGATGCCGAACAGCAACCCTCCGGCGAAGCACTGCAGGCCGATGCCGGCGTTATGCCAGACATAGAATCCGGCCATCGAGTTGCCCGTGGCGAAATTGCGGCCCGTCACCGGTGCTTCGTACATCTCTTCGAGTTGGGTCAGCGCCTCGCGGCCGACCAGCCCCTCGGCAAAGTCGGGCGCCGCGTAACCGAGGTACATCGTGGCGAAGAAGAATCCCCAGAACAGCGCAAACGCCAGCCGCAAATAATTGTCGTGAAACAGCCGCTGCGGAGTTTGCCACAACAGCTCGCGCAGCACTTCGCTGACACGAAAGGTCGGGCTGCGGTACAGATGGTTGTGCGCCCGCCCCACGAGTTGATGCAAATAGGCGATGGTCGACGCCGGCAACTGGTAGGACTCGGCTAGCGCCAGGTCGCCGCAGACCGAGCGATAGAGCGAGGCAAACCGCAACACGGCACGCGCACCGAGCGAGCGTCGCCCCTGGCTTTCGAGCTGGTCGCAATAGCCCTGGAGCTCGTGCCAGTTCTGGCGGCGTTTTTCCAGGATCAACGCAACCTTCATGGCGCCGCCTCATCGGCCAGGAACAAGCGCCGGTACAAGGCACACAGCAGGACGTCGGGGCTGCTGGGCCCCAGGCCGAGCCGTTGCCGCAAAGGTTCGGCCAGGTGGCGCGAAATCTCGATCCGCCGCTCCGGGGTGAACACCGTGCGCCGCGCCACGTAACTCGCCAGGGCACGCGCGACGCCCGGCTCGAGCGTGATGTTCGGCGGCAAGTCGGCGGCCAGACGCACGACCTCGGGTTCGGCGACCACGACGACGCCATGACGCCGGCGAGGTTCTTCGACGACCACCATCGTGCCACAGGCCAGGTCGCCCAACCGTTGAAAGCGATCGTTCGCGGCCGTGGTCGCGAGTCCCAACAAGTAGGTCAGCACGTACTGCGACAGGCTCGGCATGGCGTCGGCCGCGCGCAGCAGATTCCGCAACACGGCCTGCCAGGCCGAAATCGGCCGGCCGTCGACGGACAGCACGCGCAGGCGCAACAGCCATTTCCCGGGCGTCTGCCCGTTCCAGATCGTCTCGAAAAAACCGCCGTAGAACCACTCGAGCGCGAACAGGAACAACAACCAGAGCCCCCCGCCCACGGCCCCCAGCCCAATCCAGGTGAAGACAGTAGCGACGATCACCCCCACCACGAAGAGCGCTGTTAAGCGCAGCGCCAAGTCGATCAGGTAGGCCGGCAATCGCTGAAACGGGCCCGCCAGGCGGTAGGAGATTGCGATATTCTCGGGCGTCACAATCTCGATATTCGTGTCGATCAATTCGGCCATGGCCGTGGATTATCCGGAGCCTTTGTGCGGCCTGCAACGCTGAATCGTGCCGGACCGGCGCCGCCGAGCAGCACAGCAAGGGCCGTTCTCGCGGCAGGCGCTTTCCCCACCCCCCGCCACACGATACAACACCGTCTCGGCAAGACGATTACGAATCAACGACTCATTCCCCGCGGGAAACAGGCTCAGCCATGCAGCGTTTGGCAGGTCAGACGGCAGTCATCACCGGAGGTGGCACGGGGATCGGGCAGGGGATTGCGCTGGCCCTGGCGCGCGAAGGGTGCCGCGTGGTGATCGCCGGCCGCCGCATCGATAAGTTGCGCGAAGTCGTCAAGCAACACCAGGGCGAAGTGCCGTTGGAAATGCACGAATGTGACGTCGCCGACCGCATCAGCGTCGACGCATTGTTTCATTGGGCGATCAAGACCCTGGGGCGCGTCGACATCCTTGTGAACAATGCCGGGATCAACGTCGCCAAGCGGATGCTGACGCAGCTCGATCCGGCCGATTGGGACCGGATGCTGGCCATCAACGCCACCGGGGCGTTCAACTGCATCCGCGCCGTCGTTCCGCACATGGTCGAGCGAAAGAACGGCCTGATCGTGAACATCTCGAGCGTGGCCGGCAAACGCGCTGGCCTCTTGGGCGGGGTGGGCTACAACGCCTCAAAGTTTGCCATGACCGCGCTGGGCACCAGCGTGTCACTCGAGTTCGGCGCGCAGGGCCTGCGCGTCACGAACGTCTATCCCGGCGAAGTCGACACGCCGATTCTTGAACACCGGCCGACGCCGGTCAGCGCCGAGCGACGCTCGCTGATGCTGCAGCCCGAGGACATTGCCGAAGCGGTCCTGATGGTGGCCTGCCTGCCACCCCGGGCCCACGTGGCAGAGCTGGTCATCAAGCCGACGAATCAGGATTACAGCTAAACGCTGCCGGCCGGGAAGCCTGGCCTGGCGACAGTGCACCGCCTGGAAGTACAGCCGAGAAGCACTGCCTGAAGGCACTGCTGGCCGAGCGGCTTATTCGACTGTCCAGGTCTCGCCCGAGGCAAACAGCCGCTGCAGGTCGCCAGGACCGCGGGCCTGGCGGGCGTCGTCGATCTGACGGGCAATGCCGTCTTCGTAGCAGGGGGCCTGCACGTCGCGGAACACGCCGATCGGCTCGGGGAAGTCGGGCTGGCGCATCCGGCTGAGCAGATAGGCCAACGTCGGCTCCGGGGTATGCGCGTCGTGAAACAGCAGATCGTCCTCGCGCACGCCCTGGCCCAGCGTGACCACCTCGGGCAGGGTGCCGTTGAGGCGAATACCCTTGTCCTTATTGGCGCCGAAGATCAGCGGCTTGCCGTGCGTCAATTCGAGCACGGTATCGCTCTTGCTGGACTTGTCCGTGGCGTAGTCCCAGGCGCCGTCGTTGAATACGCTGCAGTTCTGATAGACCTCGACGAACGACGTGCCCTTGTGGGCCGCCGCACGCTGCAACGTATCGACCAGGTGCTTGGCATAGACGTCGACGCTGCGGGCCACAAAGGTCGCTTCACAACCGATGGCGACCGACAGCGGCGAGAGCGGGTTGTCGACCACACCCATCGGGGTGCTCTTGGTCACCTGGCCCAAGACCGAAGTTGGCGAGTATTGCCCCTTGGTCAGGCCATAAATGCGGTTGTTGAACAGGATGATGTTGATGTCCAGGTTGCGGCGGATGGCGTGCATCAGGTGATTGCCGCCGATGCTCAACGCGTCGCCGTCGCCGGTGATGACCCAGACGCTAAGTTCAGGACGCGAAACCTTCAGGCCCGTCGCCACGGCCGGGGCCCGGCCGTGAATCGAGTGGATGCCGTAGGTATTCATGTAGTACGGGAAACGGCTCGAACAACCGATCCCCGAGACGAACACCGTCTGTTCGCGCGGCACGCCGATTGCGGCCAGCGCCACCTTCATCTGTTTCAGAATCGAGTAATCGCCACAGCCCGGGCACCAGCGCACATCTTGATCGCTGGCAAAATCATCGGGGGTCAAAACCGGCAGGGTCGTGTCAACGCTCATCGAATGAACCGTGGCACCTTTCGCAGGCGGCTGGCATGAGTGGTCGTTCGTGTGGCCCGCTAATTCGCGTGGCCTGTTAGTCTGTTTGGTATGCGACGCGCAGGGCCCGCGGGCCGTACGGCCTTAGCCGAGCATTTGGTCGATCTGGCGACTCAGTTCCTTGACGGTAAACGGCTTGCCCTGGACTTTGTTGAGCCCCTGGCAATCGACGAGGAACTCGCTCCGCACCAGCAGCCGCAACTGGCCGCGGTTCAGCTCGGGCACGAGCACCCGATCGTAGCTGCGGAGAATCTCGCCGAGGTTGCGCGGCAGCGGATTCAGGTAGCGCAGGTGGCAATGGGCCACCGACAGGCCGCGTTCCAGCGCGTCGCGGACGGCCGTTTGGCAAGCGCCATATGTACCGCCCCAGCTGAGCACCAGCAGCCGGCCTCGCTCGGGCCCGTCGACCGTCTGCAGCGGCAGATGCTGCGCGATGCCGGCGATTTTGTTGGCGCGGGTATCAACCATGTGCTGGTGATTCTTCGGGTCGTAGCTGATGCTGCCGGTCTTGTCCTGCTTTTCGATGCCGCCGATGCGGTGCATCAAGCCCGGTGTTCCGGGAATCGCCCACGGCCGGGCGAGCTTCTCGTTGCGCAGGTAGGGATAGAACAGCGAACCGTTTTGCGGGCCCGGCGGGTGTTCGACTGCGATCTTCGACAGGGTCGACACGTCCGGGATCCGCCAGGGTTCCGAGCCGTTCGCCAGGTAGCCGTCGGACAGCACCATCACGGGCGTCATGAAGTTGACGGCAATCTCCCAAGCCTCTTGCACGATCTCGAAGCAATCCGCGGGGCTGCGCGGCGCCAGGATCGCCAGCGGGCATTCGCCGTTGCGTCCGAACATGGCCTGCAGCAGGTCGGCCTGCTCGGTCTTCGTCGGCAGGCCGGTGCTGGGGCCACCGCGCTGCACGTTGATGATGATCAGCGGCAGCTCGGTCATCACCGCCAACGCGGCGCCTTCGGCCTTGAGCGCGATGCCCGGGCCGCTCGAAGCGGTGACGGCCATCGCGCCGCCATACGCGGCGCCGATCAGCGAGGTGACCGCGGCGATCTCGTCCTCGGCCTGGAACGTGCGGACGCCGAAATTCTTGTGCCGCGACAGCTCGTGCAAGATGTCACTGGCCGGCGTGATCGGGTAGCCGGCGAAGAACAGCTCGCAGCCGCTGCGATTCGCGGCGGCCAGCAGGCCATAGGCCGTGGCCTGGTTGCCGGTGATGTTCTTGTACTTGCCGGCCGGCAGCTTGGCCTTCTCCACGCGATATTGGCTGACGAACGCGTCGGTCGTCTCGCCATAGTTGTAGCCCGCCGTCAGGGCCCGGCGGTTGGCCTCGGCGATCGCCGGCTTTTTGCCGAACTTGTCGTCGATGTAGCGCAGCGTCGGCTCGAGCGGCCGGTCGTAGAGCCAGAACACCAGCCCCATGGCGAAAAAGTTCCGGCAGCGATCGCTTTCCTTGACGCCGAGCCCCAGGTCTTCGACCGCGGCGCGGGTTAACCGCGTCATGTCGACCGAGAACAACTGGTAGTTGGCCAGGCTGTTGTCTTCGAGCGGGTTAGTCGCGCACTCCGCGAGTCGAAGATTGTTCTTGTTGAACTCGTCGGCGTTGACGATCAGCACGCCGCCGGGCACCAGGTCAGTCAGGTTCGTCACCAGCGCCGCCGGGTTCATCGCCACCAGCGCGTCGACTTGATCGCCCGGGGTGTAGATATCTTTGCTAGCAAAGTGAATCTGAAACCCGCTGACTCCGAACTTCTTACCGCGCGGCGCGCGGATTTCAGCCGGAAAGTCGGGAAACGTGGCCACGTCGTTGCCCACCAGTGCCGACGTAAGGGTCATTTGTGACCCGGCCAACTGCATGCCATCCCCCGAGTCGCCGCAGAAGCGGACCGTGGCGGAAGACAGTTCCACCACTGACTTGGACGGCCCTGTAGTGGTAGCCATGAGTGCGTGTGCAACCTCGTTCGCGGGAAGCAGATTGGATGCGTCTGGTCAGGTGGGCGAGACCACCGAAAGGATGGCCCGATGGAGACCTAGAAGGCGGGCTCATATACCGATTAAATCGATCTTAGCAACTATATCGGTCGGCTGGCAGCGAGGGTTCCGTTTTTTCCTAACCGGCAATCCTGGTCAATTTCGTTGCCCACACGGCCGCCCCGGGGCTGGGCCGGCCACCCCTCAGGACCCCGCCGGAGGCTCCAAACCGGGCCCGAAAAACTTGGTCAGATCGATCCCGCCCTTGCCCTCGTCCTCGAGCAGCTTGAGCCGGTGCTCGACTCGCTCCAGGCGCCGAGCTAGCTGCGGCAGCAGCGACTGCTCCGATTCGACCGGCCGTGGCCGAGGCACCTCGGGATAGCCCAACTGCCGCTGCAGGGCGGCAAACAGGAACATGGGGTCCTTGCGGCGGTTGGCCCAGGCGATCTTCCCTTCCTTTTCCGCAAACAGCGTGGGTGCCTCGGGCTCCGCGGTCTCGACGCCCCGTTGGGCTCGCTGCCGGCGGTAGTACGTGCTCCGAACGTAGAGCAGGTCGGCAAAGTCGATGATGCCCACCTGCCGCCGGACCGTTTGGATCCAAACGCGCCAATCGTCGTCGAAAATCGGGTCCGCGGCGATCGCGTCCAGACCGTGGTCATAGCGCAGCCGATTGCGGCTGAGGACCTCGAACTCGTACAGGAAGATGCCCTGCGGCGTCGCTCCGGCCGCCCGATATCCAGCTTCCTGGTGCAGAATCTCCAGGGCGGTGCCGAAATCGAAGCGGCCCCGTTCATTCTCGGCCTCGGCCACGAGGTAGGTCTGGAAAGCCGTGAAGTAATGCCCCAGCCGCGCCATGGCGGCGGCCATCACGCCGTGCAGCTTCAGCTCGGCAGCCAGGAAGTCGAGCGCCAGCGGCAGCCGCGTGGTGGACAGAATCTCGTCCTTGATCGACACCAGCAGTTCCTGGGTCGAAACCTGCTGGCGCATCCGTTCGCCCAAGGCGCGAAAGAAGTACTGCTGCTCGATGTACTCTTCGCGATCCAAGGACATGCGATGCCGCGCCTCGACGACCGGTTTTTCCGCGGGTGGCCCGCCAATGTCGGGCCGTGCCGCCAGGGTCTATAATATCGCGAATCGATCCTTTCCGGACGGCCGCCACGCTTGCCCACGGCGGAATCGGCATATCGTTCGCCGGACGGCCGCCGGGGAGGATGCAGGGAGCCAAGCCACGTATGTCGCTCGACTATTCGACCATCGAACAAGCCGTCGACGCGATCGGCCGCGGCGAGGCGATCATCGTCGTCGACGCCGAGGATCGCGAAAACGAGGGTGACTTCATCTGTGCGGCCGACAAGGTCACGCCCGAGCTGGTGAACTTCATGATCAGCCAGGGGCGCGGCCAGCTCTGCATGCCAATCCTCCCCGAGCTGGCCGAGCGGCTCAAGCTGCCGATGATGGTCGAGCAGAACACGGCGCCGCTGCAAACGGCCTTTACCGTGCCCGTCGATCACCGCACGGCGAAGACCGGCATCACCGCGCAAGAGCGAGCCACGACGATTCGCGCCATCGTCGACCCGGCCAGCAAGCCGAGCGATTTTGTCCGGCCGGGACACCTGTTCCCGCTCGTGGCCAAGGAGGGCGGCGTCTTGCGCCGCGCCGGACACACCGAGGCGGCCGTCGATCTGGCCCGGCTCGCGGGGCTGGCGCCGGCAGGCGTGCTCTGCGAAATCCTCGACGATACCGGGATGCGCGCCAATCGCGAGACGCTGTGCGAGCTGGCCCGCACGCATCACCTGCAGATCATCACGATCGAAGAGTTGATCCGCTATCGCCGCCAACGCGAAAAGCTCGTCTATCGCCTGGCCGAAGCCGATCTGCCAACGCGCTACGGCGTGGGCCGCATCATCGGCTACGGCGTGAAGTTCGAGTCGCAGCAGCCGGTCGTGCTGTCGATCGGCGACTTGAGTTCGGTCGTCGCGCCGCTGGTGCGGCTGCATTCTTCCTGCTTCACGGGCGACCTGCTCGGTTCGTTGCGCTGCGACTGCGGCGATCAACTGCATCTGGCCCTCGAGATGATCCGCAGCGAGGGCGTGGGCGTGCTCGTCTATTTGCCGCAGGAAGGCCGGGGAATCGGCCTGATCGACAAGATCAAGGCCTATCACCTGCAAGACCAGGGGCTCGACACCGTCGAGGCCAACCACGCGCTGGGCTATCGCGCCGACATGCGAGATTACGGCGTCGGCATCCAGATTCTCAAAGACCTGGGCCTGTCGAAGATTCGCCTGTTGACGAACAATCCGAAAAAGACCGACGCCTTCATCTACGGCGGCTTCGACCTGCAAGTGGTCGATCAGGTGCCGATCGCGCCTCCGACCAACGAGTACAACGCCCGCTACCTGGCCACGAAGCGCGAGAAGCTGGGACACCACCTGCCCGAAGAGGGCTAATCGTACGCGGCCGGGCGCTCCCCGCACGAGTGGGTCGGAATTGTCGCTACCGAAGGTGCGCGTTTTAGCGTCCATTCGGTTCGCGCCGAAGTCACCGCCGCAAGAGCGGGTGCGCGCCAAGAATTTTGCCGCGATTTGTCCGCGCAGCGGCCAACTGCGACTTATATTTCCCCGGGCACGCCTCGGTCCGGAGGGCACTCCAGGGCGGCCCTCCCACCCCGGCGGTCATTCAGCATCTCCGCCGGCTCCCCCCAATCGATCGCGGCTCGCGAGCGATCCGTTCGCTCGGCGTGACCAACGAGGAACTGCTTCGTGCTCGCGTTGCGCGCCCTGGTTTGGTTCCTGGTTGTCCTCGCGGCAACGTGCGTCCCTGGCTCGGCGACGGCCAAGGGATTTCGCCTGCGCATCTGGCCCCGGACGGAAAAGCCGCAAACTCCCTCGCGTTCGGTCGCCGCGGCAACGCGTACGGCCTCTCCGCCTGCCGCCGCGGATGCCGAGGCCGTTTCGACGCCCCCCTTGCCGGCCGACGCCGGACGATTGGCCCGCGACTGGGCCTCTGCCCATGGTTTCGACCTTGAGCCACGGACCGAGGAAGAGGCCCTGTTTACCGACCTGGCCGACGGGCAACTCGAGCGTGTCCCGCTATGGGATGCGGCCTTGATGGCCAGCCAGGTCTTCGATGCGGCCCGCCTGGGGCGTTACCGCGAGGTTTTTTCTGCCTGGATCGACGAATGCCGCGCGCAGGTCGATCGCCGGTTGCCCCCGCTCGAGCAGGCCGGCGCCTTGTTCGACCTGATGCACCGCGAGATTCTTCACGGGGGTTACCAGGTCGATTGCACCGATCTTGCCGAGTTGATCGAGTACGGCCGGTTTAACTGCGTCAGCTCAGCCTTGCTCTACGGCTGTCTTTGCCAGGAATGCGGTTTGGACGTCCGGGGCGTCGAGTTGCCCGGACATGCCTACTGCATCGTCTCTGCCGGAACGCGAGCGGTCGACGTCGAGACCACATGTCCGCGCTGGTTCGCCGTGCTGGACGACCCGGCCCGGCAACAGGAGCTGCTCGCGCGGACGTTGGGCGCGGCGCATCCTGCCCGCCGCGGCGGTCGCCGAATCGTCCCCTTGGCGTCGCTGGTCGGGATCATCTACTACAACCGCGGCGTCGAGTGTCTCGAGCACGAACAATTCGCCGCCGCTCTGGCCGCCAACGTCAAAGCGCTACGCGTCGACGCCTCCAGCGTCTCGGCCTGGGGCAACCTGCTGGCGGCGATCAACAACTGGTCGCTGTCGCGCAGTGGCACGGGTGAATATGCCGCGGCCGTGCGGCTCTTGGACCAAGGTGCGCAACTGGCGCCCCAGCACAAGCTGTTTCAATCGAATCGCCTGGCGATTTATCAACGCTGGTTCGAGGAGCTCGCCGCGGCAGACCGTTCGGCCGAGGCCGTGCGACTGGCCGAGTCAGTCGACCTGAGCGATGCGATCTGGCACGACATCTGCCTGAACGTCTATCGCGGCCATGCCTTGAAGCTCGCTTCGTCCGCGCAACTCGACGATTCCCTCGCGACGCTTGCGGCCGCCAAACACCGCTTGGGGGCGCGCAGCGAGTTGGCCTCGGCTGAGGCCGAAGCCATCTCGACCGCTGCCACGGCCTACGAAGGACAAGGCCACTACGAACAAGCCCTGGCGGCGTGGCAACAGGGGCTGACGCGCCGCCCCGGCGAGCCGCGATTCGTCACCGGCCGGCGCGAGCTGCTGATCCGCTGGTCGAACCTGGCGCTCGAGTCCGGCGATTTTCCTGCCGCGCTCGCCCGAGCGACCTGGCAGACCGCGCCCGCCTCGTTCGATGCCGCCTTGGGAGCCCAGGTACGGCTGGTCTACCAGGCCTGGATCAAGCAGCTCGCCTTGTCCCGCGACGTCGCCGCGATCGAACGCGTCGCCAAACGGGCCAGCGAAGATTCGTGGCTCGTGTCGCGGACCAGCGCCTGGGACATGATCGCCGACTCGTTGCAGCAGCACCTGCGCGAAGCGTTTGCCGGCGGCAAGCATGAGGCGGCTGCCCAACTGCTGCACGATTGGGCGCAAATCGAGTCGTTGCGATCGTCGCCGTACTGGTCCGAGCTGCTCGCGACCGCGTTCCTCGGATTCCGCGACGCCGCCAACGAGGCGATTCGCGCCGCCGACGTGGGCACGGCAGTGCGGCTCCAGCAGGCCGTCGCGGCCGATCCAACGCTGGGCCAGGTGCCCGACTTTCTGATCCAGGCCCGTAGCTGGCCGGCCGCTGCCGCCCGGCAATAGCGGCAATTTCCGCACCGGCCGCAAGCCCGGCGCTCGGGCACCGGCTGGTTTGACCCTGGCCCTTTTCTAAGCTAGGGATTCATTGGTCCTCTTTGCGGGGCCGCTTGTCCGTCAACTGCCATCGGTCTGATGGCTCGACCGTTCGGTTAGAAGCACGGCTACCCTGCGGGGGGAGCCCATTTCCCTCACTTGATTGCCCTTTCGTGCCGGCACGATTCCGTCGCGGATTGCCGAACCGCTCGGCGCCGGGCGGTGTCTGGGATTGCGGTTTCGCTGGAGAAGTTCGCATGTCCACTGTCGCGCTGGATGCTTTTGCCAATAGCCCCTCTTCGCTGGCGCCGCCGGGCCCCAGTGAATCGGTCCGGGCGCAAGCCCTGCGGCTGTTGACGGGCCTGTATCCGCAGACCGCGGCCGTCGAGCGCAGGCGCGATCAGCGCTATCCCTACCCGCAATTGATCACGCTTCACCCGGTTGGTCCCGACGGCCGTACCCCGGTCGACGAACCGCTTGTGGTGTCGGGCAAACACCTGTCCGAATCGGGATTGGGCTTCTTCCACCCGTACCCGATCGCCTATCGCCGCGTGATTGCCTCGCTGCAAACGCCCAGCGGCCAATGGCTCGGCTTTCTGCTCGACCTCGGCTGGTGCCGCTTTACCCGGCACGGCTGGTATGAGAGCGGTGGCCGCTTCTTGAGCTGCTTGCCGTCGCCGCTGGCCCCCAACACCGAACTGGCAACCTAGCTACGCCGGGGCGGGACGACCGATTCGAGCGCGGCTTCCGGTGCTGGCTGGACGCCCTGCGCCGGCGCGGCGGTCGGCACGGACAGGGCGGCGGCTGTGCGTTCACCGCCGGAGCCCGCCAGCAAGTCGTCGAACCGTGCCCGCAACTCGGCGGCACGATCGGCCGCCCACCATTCGAGAAACCGCGTGTGGGCCTCGGTCAGCGCAGCACGACGCTCGATGAGCAGCCGGTCGATCAGTTCGCCGGCGCGCGCCGCGGCATCGGTCTTGAGATCCGTAAACGTGGTGATCGCGGCCGCATGGTCGTTGACATCGCCCAAGCGCTCCTGCATCTCCTCGACGAACGGGTACAACTGTTCGCGGAGCACCGGCGGAAAAGCCCCCGCGAACAGTTCGATCGAATACCGCAGCGCTTTGCCGCGAATCCGGAACTCGTGTAGCGCGGCGATGTCATGCAGGTCGGCCTGCCCGGCGGCAAAAAACACCTCGACCGCGCGGCTCAAGCTCGTCAGGGCAAATTGCCCGAAGGACGGTTCCCGCGTGGGCTCGACGTGAACGCCGTGCTTGCCGTTCGATGCTTCGCCGTTCCGCGCTTTCGCTACCCCTGCTGACCCATTGCCGGCCGTGGTCCTGGCGGCATCGGCCGACGGCCGAAAATGCACCTTATGCAAGAACCGTTCGATCTTCCGGCCGAAGCGTCTCTCGGCCAGCCGCTGGTACACCTTTTCGATCGGGCGCTGGGCCTTGTGGCGCCGCTGGAGGACGATTTCGATGACCGGCTTCCACGAGTTGTCGCCCACCTGGCGCGACCGTTCGCGCAAGTGATCCAGCAACACATCGGCATCTCGCGCGGCGCCGGCCGCCTTGCGGATTCTCTTGACGTCCCGGGCCAGCTTCTGCAGGCCACGCGGCGGCGCAAACTCGGCAAAACATTCCAGCGCTGCTACGGCGCGCCGCGAGGCGACGCGCAATTGATGCACATACTCGAGATCTTCGTCGGCCCGCTGCGCCGCCAGGGGCAGATAGCGCCAGACCAGGTGCAGGCGCGATTCGAGCCCCAGGCGCGCCGCCTCGCTGGCGGGCATCTGGGGCGAAACCCCGCTCAACCATTTTCCCCTGCGAGCCATCGGTCACCAGCTTCCTCTGCCGACCTCCCCAGCCAACACCAAGGGCCTCAGTCGCGCGGCGACGCCTCCGTGTCAGCCCAATCTCAGCGAAGAAGTGGCCGGCCATGACCCCTGCTTCCCCTGGGGTCGGCTAGGCCAGCGTTAGAAGAATATGACGCCTGCCACCCTAGGAGTCCATGAGCCGGACATTTTGGCGACCCGTAGCCAGGGGGGTCAGGGCGCGGTGGGCGGGGGGCCGCCTGACCCAAAAATCTCGCCCAGCAGCCGCGCGAGTTCGTCACCCCGGGCCTGTTGGCTGATCACCTTGCCGTCGCGATCGACGAGAATGGCCGTGGGAATTGCGCGAACTCCATATTTTTCCGCCAGGGGATGCCGTTCGACGCCGTCTTCGAACAGCGTGACCCAGGCCAGCCGACGCTCGGCCAGGAACGCCTCGAGGTCTTCCCGGTCGCGATCCAGGCTGATCCCCACCACGTCAAAGCCCTGCGCGTGGTACTGCTCGTAAAGCGCCTGCACCTTGGGCAGCTCGGCCACGCAGGGCCCACACCAGGTCGCCCAAAAATCCACGAGCACGACGTGGCCGCGATACGAAGCCCAATCGAAATCGAGCCCGTCGACCGTCTTGCCGGCGATTTCCAGCACCTGGTCCTTCAAATCGGCGGCCGGGGCGCTGCCAGGCCGCGGTTGTCCGGCCGCAAATTTCATGTTGCGCCCCGTGCGGGCCACGATTTTTTCCTTGCTCGCGGCAAACGTCTCGCCGAACTCCTGCAGCAGCTTGCCGGCAAGCGCGTCGTCGGGAATCAAGTTCACCACGTGACTGATCGCCGAGGCGAGCCGCAAAAATCGCTCGTCGAGCGGTTCGCCCGCCGCGGCGGCAGCGGTCAGCGCCTGGCGAATTTCAGCCAACAAGGCCTCGGCCCCGGCCACTTGTTCGGCCGTCAGCGCCAAGGCCCGACCTTCCAGCACCAACCGCTTGGCCAATCGGGCAACGTCCGGTGCAGGATCGGTCTGCAATGCCGTGGCCAGTTCCAACAAGCGGGCGTCGGCCTGCGTGTCGCCTCCACTGGCGGAAAAATGCCAGGCCTCGAGTTGAATCGCTCGGGCCCGCGCGCGCAACTTGTCGCCGGGTTGTTCGGCGAGCAAGCGCTCGACCGCGTTGTCGACGGCCGCGGTATAGCCAGGACGACGCCGGATCGATGCCGGGCGCGTGTGCATGCGCTCCAGGAAATCGACCAGGCGCAGGCCCGACAACTCGGCAGGCGCCAGGTAGGGATTCTTCGCCGGTGGATCCTCGGCCACCAGCGGCAGCGCCAACAACAGCGCAAACGGGACGGCGATCGCCGCGATCAGGCGCAGCCTGAGCGGAGTTTGCCGCGGCCAGACTGCGGACGTTTCATATCGGCGACGTCGCAATGGGCTAGTCATTGCCGCCTGCGGTGTCGGTGTCTTCGACGGGTCCCAAGAGCTTCTCAAGCTGTTCTGCCAGCTCGGGCCCGCGGGCCGAAAGCGACACGACGTTGCCCTTCTGATCGACGAGCATCGTCGCCGGGATACCGAAGATGCCGTAATACGTGGCCAGCGGATGATCCCAACCGGTGGCCATCGGGTCGTCGCTGAACAACGTCACCCAGGGGAGTTCGTTTTCCTTCAAAAAGGCCTCGAGTTCGCCGCGTTCCTCGTCGAGGCTGATCCCCACGACCTCGAACCCTTTGTCGTGATACTTGGCGTACTGCTCCAGCACGTTGGGCAGCTCGGCCCGACATGGTCCGCACCACGTCGCCCAGAAGTCGATGAGCACGACCTTGCCTTTGTACGACGCCCAATCGAACTCGCCGCCATCGAATTTCGTGCCGGTCAGTTCCAGCGGCTTGCCGATCAGCGTGGCCTTGCGGGCCGCGCCGGCGAGCTTCTGTGAATAGCTGCGGACCTCGGGGTTGTCGCTCGCGGCGAGAATCTTGGCAAACATCTCGTAGGCCTCGGCGGCCAGTTCGAGCTTGCCGGCGTCTTCGAGAATCTCGGCCGTCTTGCGCGCCAGGCCGACGTGGCGTTCGTCGATCTCCTTGGACTTCTGGATATACGCGGCGATGTCGGCCAGGCCGCTGCGCGCTGCCGCATCGTCGCCGTCGGCAATCGACATCGCCTTGTCGGCGATCAGTACCATCTCCGCTTCGGCGGCCAGCTCGGGATCCGGGTCGTTGGCCAGCGACCGGGCGAATTCGAGCAAGTTGTTCGACTTGTCGGTCGGATAGATGCGCTTGAGCAACTTGAGCGCCGCCAGCTTGGTCCGCGCCGCCGTGGATCGCGGCTCGCGTTCCATGGTCAGCTCGAGGATCTTGTCGCTCGTGGCCACCATCGCCTGCAAGATCTTGGTGAAGTGCTTGATCTTTTCAGCACGCGTCGTGCCTTGCGGCTCCTCACCTTCCAACCGCTGCAAGAACGCCAGCAATTCTTCAACCGACGCGTTCTCAGGAACAGCCAGAGGATCGACGGCGGGTTCGGCCGGCGCGGCCGGTTCCTGCTGCGCGGCTGGCTCCTCCTGGGCCATGGCCGTCACGGTCCACGCGGCCGGGGCCAGCAACAACAAGATCATTGCGACCATCGGCCGCTTCGCTTCGTCGATCGGGCTCAACCTCAACATGTGCGTTGCCGACTTTCGTGTGGAAGGGATTTCAAGCCGAGCGCCAGCGCAAAACGGACCGCCGCGAAACACCAGCGCGACCGATAAAGCCTATCCCGGCCTGTTGCCGCAAGGCAAGTCAAGCCCGGCGCCGTGGTAGCCAGCGCAAGGGGGGCGGCCCTCCAGCCGGCACCCTGGCGGCGTTTTACGGCGCAAAAATGCTGCGGCCGCCATCGACGGGCAGCGCCACGCCGGTCAGAAAATCGTTCTCGATCAACTGGAACACGGCCGAGGCGACGTGCTCCGGGCGGCCCTCGCGCTTCACGACCGTGGCGGCAATGACTGCGGCGCGTTCGGCCTCCGGCATATCGTCGGGCAGCATCACCGGTCCGGGCAGGACGGCGTTGACGCGCACGCGGGGATTGCGCGTCCCCAACTCGACGGCAAACGTCCGGGTCAGCGTTTCGATCGCGCCTTTCGACGCGAAATAAGCGGCGTAGTCCAGATACGGCCGCACGACGGCCCAGTCACCCACGTTGACGATCACGCCTCCGGTCGGCTGCGCCACCATGGCCAATCCCGCGCGCTGGCAGCAGAGGAACGTACCGAGCGTGTTGACCTCGAACTGCCGGCGGACGTCCTCGGCCGTGGTGTCTTCGAGCCGGCGCGGTACCCACACCGCGGCCGTGTTTACCAGCACGTCGATCCGGCCGAACGCGCCGAGCGTCTGGGTGACGAGGCGCTCAACCTGCCGTTCGTCGCTCAATTCGGCTGCCAACGCGATGGCGATCCCGCCGCCGGCCACGATGTCGGCGGCCGTAGCCTGTGCATCGGGCAGCGAAGTGTTGGCATGGACGACGACGCGGTAACCGCGCGCCGCCAGGTCGCGGACCACGCAGTTCCCCACGCGGCGCTTGCCCGAGCCGGTGACCAGCGCCACCGGCGCCGCGGCCCGCTCCGGGTTACTCGGGTTTGCGCGCGGCATGCGTGTCGTGTTCCTGGCCGAGCGAGGGGCCGTGAAAACGGACGATCGCGTCCCAGGCCTCTTGCGGAGATTCGGCGTAGGTAATCAGCTCCAGATGTTCGTCGGCGACCGCGCCGGCGTCGGCCAGGAACTGAAAATCGATGACCCGCGACCAGTATTCGCGGCCAAACAGGATGATCGGAATTCGCTGCATCCGCCGCGTTTGCCGCAGCGTCAGGGCGTCGAACAGCTCGTCGATCGTGCCGAAGCCCCCTGGGAACACGACCAGCGCTCGTGCCCGCAGCAGAAAGTGCAGCTTGCGCAGCGCGAAGTAGTGAAACTGAAAGCAAAGCTGGGGTGTGATGTAGGGGTTCGGCAATTGTTCGGCCGGCAACGTGATGTTCAGGCCGACCGACTTGGCGCCGACGTCGAATGCGCCCCGGTTCGCGGCTTCCATGATGCCTGGCCCGCCCCCGGTGACGACGACAAAATCGCAATCGCCGTTGGTCTGGCAGACCGTCGAAACCAGCCGGGAAAATTCCCGGGCCGCGTCGTAGTAGCGCGAACGCTCGAGAAGCTGTTCGCTCCGCCTGACTTCGCGGCTCAGCGACTGATCGTGCGGTTGGGCATGGCTTGCCGCCCGGGCCGCGGCGAGGCGACGCTCGGCCGCCGGGCGCTCGACGATTTGCGTGCTGCCGAACACCACGATCGTCGAGCGGATGCCCTGTTCGCCGAAGGTCATCTCAGGCTTGAGCAGCTCGAGCTGCATCCGCACGGGCCGCAGCTCGGACCGCGCGAGAAAATTCACGTCGCGCTCGGCCAGTTGGTAGCTGCCCGACGCGAGAATCGCTCGCAGGTTGGCCTCTTCCGCGGCACTCATGGCGAGGCCTCCAGCTCGACGCTTTCGCCCATTCGCGGCACGGTGACGTTCCAGCCCCGGCTGCGGCGCAACTCTTCGGCCAGATTCAGCGAGGCCTGTTTTTCGCCGTGGGTCAGGAACGTGCGCCGCGGCGCCGGGATCGCGCTCAGCCAGCGCAGCAGCTCGCTGCGGCCCGCGTGACCGGAAAGCCCCGAGATTTCGGCGACCTGTGCCCGTACCGGCACGTCCATGCCGTGCATCCGCAGATACTTGGCGCCCTCTTTGAGCGCCCGGCCGCGCGTACCCTCCGCCTGGAATCCGCCGAGCACGATCGTGTTGCGCGGCTCGGGCAATCGCTGCCGCAAGTGATGCAGGATGCGCCCACCCGACATCATTCCCGACGAAGAGATGATCACGGCCGGCCCCGGCACACTGTTGATCTCCTTCGACTCGGCGGCCGTACGGGCAAAGTGGATGTTGCGGCCGCGGAGCGCGCAGTGCGTGGGCTCGAGCTCCAGCTCGCTCAGGTCGTGCTCCCGGCGATAGCGCGTGTAGATCTCCGTGGCGTCGACCGCCATCGGGCTGTCGATGAAGATCGGCAGCACGGGAATGCGATTTCGCTCGGCAAGCACGTTCAGCAGATAGACGAGCTGCTGGGCGCGCCCCACGGCAAACGCCGCGACCAGCATCACGCCGCCGCGGCGAATCGCGTCGACCACCACCTGCGTGAGCGAATCGAGCAGATCGTCGGGCGGATGATCGCGGTCACCGTAGGTGCTTTCGCAAACCAGGTAGTCGCACGGCGCCGGGGGCGCGGGATCGTGATAGAGCGGCGCGTTGTATCGCCCCACGTCGCCGGAAAACATCAGCCGGAGCGGCCGGGTGCCGTTGCGAATCTCCACCTCGATCGAGCACGACCCCAGCAGGTGGCCGATGTCGTGATAGCGGCACCAGATTTCTTCGGCCACCTTGAACCAGCCGTTGCGCTCGACCGGCTGCATCAGCTTGAGCGTCTTCTGCACGTCGTTGCCCGTGAACAAAGGCAACGCCGGTTTGTGTTTCGAATAGCCCTTGCGGTTGGCATACTCCGCGTCGTCTTCTTGCAGCTTGGCCGTGTCGAACAGGATCAGCTCGGCCAGCTCGCTGGTGGCCGGCGTGCAATAGATCGGCCCCCGGAAACCCTGCCGCACCAGCCGGGGCAGCATGCCGACGTGATCGACGTGGGCATGCGTGAGCACGACCGAGTCGAGCGCATCGGGCGGGAAAGGCCAATGGTTCCAGTTCAGCAGCCGGAGCTGCTTGAGTCCCTGAAACATGCCGCAATCGAACAGCACGGACGAGCGGCCGGCCTCGAGCAGATACTTCGATCCGGTGACCGTCTCGGCGGCGCCGTGAAAGGTAAGTCGGGGCATGTCGTTTCAACGCGGATGCGTGGCGCACCGCTCTCGCGACCCCCGCGGGCGGCCGTTCAAGTTTAACCACCCTCGGCGATGGCCGTCTCCCCCAAAGCAGCCGGTGCCGCGGGACGCAGCCAGCCGGCGAGCATCAGGCACGCGGCCGCGGCGATCAGGCAGGTCAACACCAGCAGCGCCGTCCACACGTCGCGTTGGGATTGCGCGAACCAGGCGGGCGGCAGCTTCACGAGGAGATAGGCGCCGTACCAAAAGACGACGTGCTCGAGCCAGGGCCGCGCGCTTCGACCGCGCGGCGCCATGAGCCCCGTCGCCAGGCAGTAGCTCGCCGCGCCGGCCGCCACGATCAGCGCACCGCCGGGCCACCCCAGGGCGACGGTCGCCACGAGCCACACACTCACCAACGGCTCGCCCTGCCAGCGCAATCGCGCAAAGATCGCCGCGAGCGCGCACAGCGCCAGGATCAGCATCAGCGTAGGATCGAAAAACTCGGCCGCCGCCTTCGTGTGCACCAGCACCTTTTGCAGCCAGGCGTAACCTATGCCAATGCCCAGGCCGCCGGCCAGCCAGACGCGGGCATCCACCTGTCGACCGTCGCGACGCATCAGCCCGGCGGCCAACAGCGCGCACCAGGCCGTCGCCCCGACGACGAACAGCGCCCAATACGCCTCTCGTTCGAGGCTCAAGAACCGCGGCAAAGGCCCGCGCAACAGCGAGTCGAACCAGATCGCGTCGGTCCACGGTGCCAGGTAGCCCAAGTTTGCCTGCGCCACGACGACGAACATGCAGCCCGTCCAGAGCTCGATCGTGGGATACCGCGCCGCGATCGCGCAGCCGCAATCGCGGCACCGGCCGCCCAACCACAGCCAACCCAGAACCGGCACGTTGTCGCGCCCGCGAATTCGATTGCCGCATACCGGGCAATGCGACGGCGGATGCACGATGCTCTTGCCCGCGGGCCAGCGGTGAACGACCACGTTCAAAAAGCTACCGATCGACGCGCCCAGGCAGAACAACCACACGGTCGTCACGATGCTGCCGGTCACGGTGTTCCACGGCCAGAGCACCTCCTGGCGATACAACCGCGCGGCGTGCAACGTCAGCAGCAGGGCGATGGCACCGATGGCAACGACGATTTCGACGATCAATACGCGCCGCGCGCGCTGCAGCGCCCCTTGGACGTCCGGATCGAGCGGCGGGGTAGGGGGCGTCATGCGCTTAGAGAATCCCGTGCAAAGGCCCACCCCGGGCCGCCAATTGATCGACGCGCGCCGTCACGGCCGGATCTTCGACCAGGGGCGGCGCATGATGCGGTTTGATGCGCGCATCGATCACCAACGGGCCGCGACAACCCCAGTGTTTCTGTTCGACGAATTCGCCGCAGCCGGCGATGTCCGCGGCCGGATTGCTGCGCGTGAAGGTGACCCAGAGAAAGTTGCTGACGGTCCGCGCCGTAAACTCGCTGTCGTCGACCAGCACCACCAGCGGAAACTGCTGAATCGCATCGTCGTCGCGAACATGCGCCGTAAACCTGGCCGCCGCAGCGTCGCTGCCGGGGGCGGCGACCGCAAACCGCGGCGCCTCGACGGCCAAGACACCGGGCAGGCACACGCGCGGACGCGCAAATCCTTCGGGCAGACGCAAGTCGCCCACGATCGAACCAGGCAGCTCGCGCACCACCGGACCCGCGGCGGCCCACACGACCTTCGAGCCTTCGTTGAAACCGCTGCCCGAATAATCGAGCGTGTCGATCGTCGTGCGGGTCTGAAAATGTACGTCGCGGCGCCAATCGATCCGCCGCAGCAAGTGCGAGAAGAACGCGGGCAGATCGTGGATGTCGAGCCGCGGGTCGTCGTCGCCGGCGACGATCAACAGGTACTTGGCCAGCGACATCTGGCCCTGGCCCAGGATCGCGTTGGCCTGCGTGAGCAGTTCCTGCGGCCGCGGCGGACGGTGATACGGCACATAGCGCTCGCTGCCGATCGCCAACAGCAGCGGGTGGACGCCGGCCGCGTCGACTGCGTTGACGGCCCGTACGCCGGCGATGACCGTGGGAATCACCGGCCCGGTGATCTCGTGGATCAACTCGCCAAAACTCGTGTCTTCCTGCGGCGGGCGGCCAACGACGGTGAAGGGCCAAACCGCGTCGCGGCGGTGATAGACTCTGTGCACGCGCATCACCGGGAACTCGTGCACCAGGCTGTAATAACCCAGGTGATCGCCGAACGGACCCTCGGGCAGGGTCCGCTGGGGATCGATGTAGCCGGTCAGGCAAAAGTCGGCATCCGCCGCGATCGCCGCTTCGCCCGGGCTGCGCACCAGGCGAATCGACCGCCCGGCCAGCGCGCCGGCGAACGACAGTTCGGAAAGGCCCTCGGGCAGCGGCATCACGGCGGCCACGGTCATGGCCGGCGGACCGCCGACGAACACGCTCACCGGCAGGCGCTCGCCGCGCCGCACGGCCGCGGCATGATGCACGCCGATGCCGCGGTGAATCTGATAATGCAGTCCGACTTCGCGGTTCGCCTCGTAACGGTTGCCGGCCAGCTGAATGCGATACATGCCCAGGTTCGAACGTTGCCAGCCCGGCTGGTCAGGATCCTCGGTGTACACCTGCGGCAGCGTGATGAACGGCCCGCCATCACGCGGCCAGGCGACGATCGGCGGCAACTCGGCGAGCGTCGTCTCGCACTCGAGTACCGGCCCGCGACGCGTGCTGCGCGGCAGCATGTGCCATGCGGCGCGGAGGGCGCCGGCGTGCCGCCAGGGCGCTTTGGCCGCTTGGGCGGGATCGATCTTCAACTGGACCAGCTTGCGGACCCGGCCGAGCGTATCGCGAAAGATAAAGTGCGTGCGCTCGCGGGTGCCGAACAGATTGCTGACCGCCGGAAAACGGCAACCGCGCAGCCGGTTGAACAAGATCGCAGGACCGCCGGCCTGGTAGACGCGGCGCTGAATCTCGGCGGCTTCGAGCCGGGGATCGATCTCGTCGTCGATCCGCACCAGGCGGCCCGTGGCGGCCAGGTCGTCGACGCACGCCCGTAGCGAGCGATAGCCCATGGCGCGGCCTGGCTTCAGGAGAATTCTGGGCGAATCTGCCGCAAACGTTGTTCGGTCAACTGCATCAACCGATCTTCGGCCGCCTCGTCCGCAGCTTCATAGGTGACCGAGAACCGCAGGAACGCGCCGGCGTCGTCCCAGGGCACCGTGCAGATCGAATGTTCGGTGATCAGGTACTGGCTAGCCGCCTCGGCCGTCTCGAACCTCGGCCCGCCGGCGATGCCGCGCGGCGCCAGCGTGTACAGAAAGTAGGTCCCGCCCGGCATCCGGCAATCGAAGCCGCAGCGCTGCAAGGTCTCGACGAGCTTCTGCAGCCGGCGGGCATACTTCACCTTGGTCTGGCGCGGGATGTCGTCGTCGTCGAGCGCCACGCAGGCGGCCCGCTGGATGGCCATGAACTGGCCCGAGTCGCTGTTGTCCTTGATATCGGCGAACGCACGGACAATTCGCTCGTGACCGCAGACAAAGCCGATGCGCCAGCCGATCATGTTCCAGCCCTTCGACAGGCTGTGCACTTCGACGCCGACTTCCTTGGCGCCGGGAACCTGCAGAAAGCTGGTCGGCTCACCGTCGTAACTCAGCATCGCATGGGCCGCGTCCTGCACGACGACCACCTGGTTGCGCTGCGCGAAGTCGATCACGCGCTCGTAAAACGCTCGCGTCGCCAGCTTCCCCGTCGGGCTATTGGGGTAGTTGATCACCAGCAGCTTGGCTCGCAGCGCGACGTCCGGCGGAATCGCGTCGAGATCGGGAAAGAAATCGTTCTGAGCCAACAGCGGCAGCCGATGGACCTCGCCGCCGTAGTAGCGCGTGTGCGTGCCGGCGACGGGGTAGCCCGGCACGGTCATCAACGTCACGTCGCCCGGATTGATAAACGCCGCGGGCAACATGGCCAAGGCGGGCTTCGAGCCGATGGCGTGATTGACCTCGGTAACCGGGTCGATGTCGACGCCGAAGCGCCGCTTCATGAACCGCGCCGCGGCCTCCTTGAACTCGGCGATGCCGTTGTCGGCATAGCCGCGGTTCTCGGTGCGGTGTACTTCGTGGGCCAGGGACGCGCGGACCTTGTCGGCGGCGGGTACGTCGTTTTCGCCGATGCCGAAATCGATCAACGCCCGCTCAGGGTGCTCGGCCAGGGCCTTGCGCTTGGCGCGCTTGATCTTCTCGAACTTGTAGATCTCGGTGCCCTTGCCGTAGCCCGCCCCGCCGATGCGGTCGGCAAACAAGGTCTGAAAATAAGGATCGTCCATGTTCTCGCTGCTTCACCGGCCCCCGGCCATTCGGTCACCCGCCGCCTCGCGCCCCCGACGCCGTGCCGGGAGTCTGAGTGACCATAGACATCCGGTCGCGAGCCGACAAGCTACCGAGCGGCAAAATCGCCCGCGTGGATGCTCGGCAGATGCGTCACACCCATCAAAAACTTGTCGACCGAGCGGGCAGCCTCGCGTCCTTCGTGAATCGCCCACACGACCAGCGACTGGCCGCGCCGCGAATCGCCCGCCGCGAAGACGCCGGGCACGCTGGTCTGATAGTCGCCGTCGCAGGCAATATTGCCCCGCGCATCGACCTCCAAGCCCAACTCGGCGACTGGGCCCTGCCGCTCCGGCCCCAAGAAGCCCATCGCCAGCAGCACCAACTGAGAGTTCCACACCTTTTCGGTGCCGGGCACTTCGCGCAACGACGGGCGCCCATTGGCGTCGGGCACCCACTCGACGCTCACCGTCTTCAGCCCCTTCACCTGGCCCGATTCGTCGCCCAGGAACTCCTTGGTCAAGATGCTCCAGTGACGGTCGCAACCCTCTTCGTGCGAGCTGCTGGTGCGCAGCATCATCGGCCAATACGGCCAAGGCGTGGCCTGCGGCCGTTCATGGGCACGCGGATACTTGCCCAGGTCCGGCGGCTTGTCGAGCAGCTCGAACTGCGTGACACTCTTCGCGTGCTGACGGTTCGAGGTGCCTGTGCAATCGCTGCCGGTGTCGCCGCCGCCGATCACGAGCACATCCTTGCCCGTGGCGAGAATGGCCACGTCGTCGGCGATCGTGTCGCCCTGGTTGCGTTTGTTTTGCTGGGGCAGGAACTCCATGGCGAAATGCACGCCCTTGAGTTCCCGTCCAGGCACCTTCAGATCGCGCGGCTGAGTGGAGCCGATGGTCAGCAGAATGGCGTCGAATTCGCTTTTCAATTCGGCGCTCGATACGTTCACGCCGACGTTTGCGTTGCAGCGAAATTCGACCCCCTCGTCCTCGAGCTGACGCACGCGCCGCGCCACGCGCCATTTTTCCAGCTTGAAGTCGGGAATGCCGTACATCAGCAATCCGCCGGGACGGTCGTCGCGTTCGAAGACCGTGACCTGGTGGCCGGCACGGTTCAGTTGTTGCGCCGCCGCCAGACCGGCCGGCCCGCTGCCAATCACCGCGACGCGCTTGCCGGTCCGCGTCAGCGGCGGCTCCGGTACGATCCAGCCCTCATCGAAGCCGCGATCGGCGATCGACATTTCGATCTGCTTGATCGTCACCGGGTCGGCATTGATCCCCAGCACGCAGGCCGACTCGCAGGGAGCCGGGCAAATGCGGCCCGTGAACTCGGGAAAGTTGTTCGTCGCATGGAGCGTGGCGAGCGCCTCGCGCCAGCGACCGCGAAACACCAGGTCATTCCAGTCTGGAATGATGTTGCCCAGCGGGCAGCCCGTGTGGCAGAAGGGCACCCCGCAGTCCATGCACCGGGCGCCTTGTAGCGCGATCTCTTCGGCCGGCAGCACTTGCAGGAATTCCTTGTAGTGCTGCAAACGGTTCGAGACCGGCTCGTCCTTGTACGTCTTGCGCTCGAACTTCATGAACCCGCGAACGTCACCCATGGCCCACCTCCGCCAGCTCGGTGCCCAACTCGCGCTCGCGCGCCATGATGGCCAGGGCGCGCTTGTAGTCGATCGGCATCACCTTGACGAACTTCTTCACCAGTCGCTCCCAGTTGTCGAGCACGTATTGCCCACGGGTACTCTCCGTGAATTCGACGTGCCGCCGCACGAGCCGGTGCACGCGCTCGAGATCTTCCGGTTCGCTCAACTCTTCCAGTTCGACCATTTCGCGATTCACCTGCGGCGGGAACGTGCCGAATTCGTCGAGCACGTAGGCGATGCCCCCGCTCATCCCGGCGGCAAAGTTGCGCCCCGTCGGCCCGAGGATCACCGCGTAGCCGCCGGTCATGTATTCGCAGCCATGATCGCCGACCCCTTCGACCACGGCCGACGCGCCGCTATTACGCACGCAGAACCGCTCGCCGGCGATACCCCGCAAATAGACCTCACCCGCCGTGGCCCCATACAAGACCACGTTACCGGCGATGATGTTCTCCTCCGGCACGAAGGTCGATTCGCGCGGCGGGCGCACGATGATCTTGCCGCCCGAGAGCCCCTTGCCGCAGTAATCATTCACGTCGCCTTCGACGCGGACCGTAATGCCGGGAGCGCCGAACGCCAGCAAACTCTGGCCGCCGGTGCCGTGGAAGTTGAGCTGAATCGTGTCGGGCGGCAGGCCGTTGGCGCCGAAATGCCGCGTGACCTCGCTCGACAGGATCGTGCCGAGGGTCCGCTGCGTATTGCGGATGGCCATGTCGACCTTGACCGGCGTGCCGTGTTCCAGCGCCGGCCGGCACAAGTCGAGCAGCACCTTCATATCGAGAGAATCCTCGATGCCGTGATCCTGCGACTGGCAGCAGTAAGTCATCACGCGCGCCGGCACGTCCGGCTTGTGCAGCATCGTCGAAAAATCGAGGCCCCGGGCCTTCCAATGATCGATCGCCTCGCGGGTATCGAGCCGGTCGACGCGGCCGACCATCTCGTTGATCGTGCGGAAGCCGAGTTCGGCCATGATCTCGCGCACGCCCTCGGCCACCAGCAGGAAGTAATTCACGACCCATTCCGGCTTGCCGCGGAACAGCTTGCGCAAGGCCGGGTCCTGCGTGGCGATCCCTACGGGACAGGTGTTCAAGTGGCACTTGCGCATCATGATGCAGCCCATCACGACCAGGGCGGCCGTGGCGATGCCGTATTCTTCGGCGCCGAGCAGCGTGGCGATCACCACGTCGCGCGGCGTGCGAATCATGCCGTCGGTCTGCACGACGATCCGGCTCCGCAGGTCGTTGAGCACCAGCACCTGGTGCGTCTCGGCGAGGCCCAGCTCCCAGGGGATGCCGGCGTGCTTGATCGAGGTCTGCGGGCTGGCACCGGTGCCGCCGTCGTGGCCCGAGATCAGCACGACGTCGGCCTTGCCCTTGGCCACGCCGGCCGCGACGGTGCCCACGCCCACCTCGGCCACGAGCTTCACGCTGATCCGTGCATCGCGGTTGGCGTTTTTCAAGTCGTGGATCAGTTGGGCGAGATCCTCGATCGAGTAAATATCGTGGTGGGGCGGCGGTGAAATCAGGCCCACGCCCGGCGTGCTGTGCCGGATACGGGCAATCTCGCGATCGACCTTGTGGCCGGGCAACTGACCGCCTTCGCCGGGCTTGGCACCCTGGGCCATCTTGATCTGCAGTTCCTTGGCGTTGACCAGGTATTCACTGGTCACGCCGAAGCGTCCGCTGGCCACCTGCTTGATCGCGCTGGAGCGGAAATCGCCGTTGTCGTCGGGGAGATACCGCACCGGGTCTTCGCCGCCTTCGCCGGTGTTGCTCTTGCCGCCGAGCCGATTCATGGCGATGGCCAGCGTCTCGTGGGCTTCCTTGGAGATCGAGCCATACGACATCGCCCCGGTGGCGAACCGCTTGACGATCTCGCTGGCCGGCTCAACCTGGTCGAGCGGCAACGGCTTGTCGGCCGACTTGAACTGCAACAGCCCCCGTAGCGTGAGCAGCTTGCGCTGCTGCTGGTCGATGCCTTCGCAATACTTGCGGAACTCCTCGCGGCTGTTGAGTTGCGTGGCGTGTTGCAGCCGGGCCACGACGTCGGGGTTCATGACGTGCGCCTCGCCCTTGCGGCGCCATTGATATTGTCCGCCCACGTCCAACCCCAACACCTGCGGCACCGCGGTCCGCGGATATGCGTGCTCGTGACGGCGCAGCGACTCCTCGGCCACTTCTTCCAGCCCAATGCCCGAGATGCGGCTGGCGGTCCAGGCGAAGTACTCGTCGATGAAGCCGCGGTTGAGGCCGATCGCTTCGAAGATCTGCGCCCCACGGTAGCTTTGCTGGGTCGAGATGCCCATCTTCGACATGACCTTCAGCAGGCCCTTGTTGCAGGCCTTGATGTAGTTCTTTTCCAGCTTGGCGACGGTGTACTCCTCGGGCACCAGGCCTTGTTCGCGCATGTCGCGCAACGTAGCCAGGGCCAGGTACGGGTTCACGGCACCGGCCCCATAGGCGGTGAGCAGGGCAAAGTGCTGGACCTCGCGGGCCTCGCCGGTTTCGACGATCAGGCCGCAGCGCGTCCGCGTACCCTCGCGAATCAGGTGATGATGCACGGCCGACACCGCCAGCAACACGGGAATCGGCACTTGGTCGGCGCTGACGCCACGATCCGAGAGCACCAACAGCGTCGCGCCTGCGGCCAGCGCCGCCGAGCACTCGGCCTGCAGCGCCGCGATCCGGGCGCGCATCCCCTCGGCCCCTGCGCTGCGCGGAAAGAGCGTCGAAAACGTGCGTGCGCGCAAACGGCCCGAGTCGAGCGCGCGAATCTTGGCCAGGTCACGGTCGGCCAAGATCGGCGTCTCGAGCCGCAACAGGCCGCACTGCTCCGGCTGTTCGTCGAGCAGATTGCCTTCCGAGCCGATCGTCGTCACCAGCGAGGTGACCAGCTCCTCGCGAATCGCATCGAGCGGCGGATTGGTCACCTGGGCAAAGAGCTGCTTGAAATAGTTGTAGAGCAGCTGCGGCCGGTCGGAGAGCACCGCCAGCGGCGCGTCGTTGCCCATCGAGCCGATGGCCTCGGCGCCGTCGACCGCCATCGGATGCATGACGATCCGCAAGTCCTCGTACGTGTAGCCGAACGTCCGCTGCAAGGCGAGCAGTTCGGGACCGGATTGGCCGTTGGCCGGCTGGCCGTTGAGTTCGGCGGGCTCGGGCAAACGGTCGAGCGTCCACTGGTGCGCCTGGAGCCACTCGCGATAGGGCTTGCGGGCGGCCAACTGCTGCTTGAGCTCGCTGTCGGCGATGATCCGGCCCTGGGCCGTGTCGATCAGGAACATGCGGCCCGGACGCAGACGGCCCTTGGATTCCACCTCGCTGGGCGGAATATCGAGCACACCGGCCTCGGACGCCATGACCACGCGGCCGCCCTTGGTGACCCAGTACCGGCTCGGGCGCAAACCATTGCGATCCAGGATTGCACCGATGCAGGTGCCGTCGGTAAAGGCGATCGAGGCCGGGCCGTCCCAGGGCTCCATCAAGCAGGCCTGGTATTCGTAGTAGGCCTTCTTCGCGTCCGACATGCTCTCGTGGCCCGCCCACGGCTCGGGAATGAGCATCGACACCGCCTCGGCCAACGGCCGGCCGGTCATCACGAGCAATTCGAGCACGTTGTCGAGAATCGCCGAGTCGCTGGCGCTGGGCGTGCAGATCGGGAAGATCTTCTTCAGGTCGGCGCCGTACTTTTCGCTGTCGAGCATGCTCTGGCGGGCATACATCCAATTGACGTTGCCGCGCAGCGTGTTGATCTCGCCGTTGTGCGCCAAGAACCGGAACGGGTGCGCCAGGTCCCAGGTGGGGAACGTATTGGTGCTGTAACGCTGGTGAACCAGCGCCAGGGCCGACGCAAAATCGGGCTCGCTCAAGTCCTTGTAGAAGCGGTCGACCTGGTAGGCCAACAGCAGGCCCTTGTAGATCATCACCCGCGACGACAGGCTCGGCAGATAGAAGAACTCTTTCTCCTCGAGCTCGCTGGCGCGGACCGCGATCTCGGCCCGCTTGCGGATCACGTACAGCTTCCACTCGAACATGTCAGGCGCGGTCTCGGGGCCACGGCCCACGAACACCTGGCGGATGAACGGCTCGACCTCGCGCGCCGTCCGGCCGATGTCCCGATTGTCGACCGGCACATCGCGCCAACCGATCAAGCGCTGACCTTCTTCAGCAATGCACTGCTCGAGCAGCCGTTCGCAAACGGCGCGTTCGTCCGCCTCGGGCGGCAGGAACACCAACCCGGCGCCGTACTCGCCCGGCCCCGGCAGGTCGAGTCGCAGCTCGCGACAGCGGGCGGCGAAAAACTCGTGCGGGATCTGCGTGAGAATCCCCGCACCGTCGCCCGTGAGCGGATCGCAGCCGCATGCGCCGCGGTGGGTGAGGTTCTCGAGAATCTCGAGCCCCTGGCGGACAATGTCGTGGCTCTTGCGGCCATGAATGTCGACCACGAAACCGACGCCACAGGCGTCGCGTTCATTCGCCGGGTCGTACAAACCTTGCGCGCGGGGACGGAGCGGTCGCTTTCTCTCTGGCATGGCAATTACCTGGTCGGGATTCAGTTCCGCGACATCTGCGGACGTTTCTTTTTGGCGTGACCGTTGGGCGACTGGCCGTTGTCGGCCGGACCGTGACCGGCTGTGCCGTTAGCACGGGCCCCCGTGGTGCCGTAGCCGGCCGCGGCCTCGACCGCGAGTTCCGGCGCAGGTGCACACCCGGGACCGTGATCCTCGCCGTTCGCGCCGGGATAGCCCGTAGCGACCGGCACCTTATCCGCCTGTCCGACAGCCCCTTCTTCCTGTTGCAGCAGCTCGATGAATCGTTGGGCCGTGCTGCTCAGCTCGCGGCCGCGGCGATAGATGATGCCCAGCGGCCGGACCAGCTCGTCGGTGGCCAGCGCGATGCCCCGTAGCGTGCCGGTCTCGATCTCGCGAACCACCGTCGGCGCAGGCAACAAGGCCACGCCGGCATCGATCTCGACGGCGCGCTTGATCGTTTCGATATTGTCGAATTCCATCGCCATCTCGACTTCGACCCCGCGGACGTGCAGCAGCCGGTCGATCTCGCGGCGAATCGTCAGCCCCGTCTCGAAGCCGACCATGCGTTGCCCGGCCAGATCGGCCAGGTCGATGCGCGCCTTGCTCGCCAGGGCATGCCCCGGGGCACAGACCAGCACCATCGGCTCTTCGCGCCAAGGCAATGCCTGAATCGTCCGCGACGACTTGGGATAGCTCACCAGCCCCAGGTCGGTCTTGTCGTTCTCGACGCTCTCGTAGACGCGGTGCGGGTGCAGGTATTCGAGCCGTACATTGGCCCGCGGATAGCGGCTCATGAACTCGAACAGGTGCCGGTTCATGTGGTGCAGGCCGACCGAGTAGATCGACGCCACGCGCAGCCTTCCAGCGACTTCGTCGTGCAGCGTGCGCACGCGATCTTCGAGTGCCGCATAGCGGTCGACCAGGCTGCGGCAGCCGTCGTAGAACACCTCACCCTCGAGCGTCAGCACGAACGGCCGCTTCGAGCGGTCGATCAGCCGCACGCCCAGATGCTCCTCCAATTGGAGCACGACCTGGCTGGCGCCCGACTGCGAAATGCCGTTCTCGCTGGCAGCCTTGGAAAAGCTCTCCAGGCGCACGATGTCGCAGAAGATCTTGAGATTCGAGAACTTCACGGCGCAGCCCAAACCAGGGACGAAACCGGCACAAAAAGGAGTCGACGCGATAATTACGATTTCAAATATCGCGTCGTCGCAACATCTGAAATGAACAACATAGGGTAAAAGTCCTTTGACGCTTCGTCAAGCAGGAGTGACCGCGTGTTTTGGCTGCCGAAACAACCGCCCAGAGCGTGCCGAACCACCCAGTTTACGCAGGCAGTAAACTCAATGCCGATCTAGGGTTGCGCTAGAGTCGCCGACCGGCAGTGCTGGCCTGCTCCTGGCCGCGAGCACCAGCGAGCGACGATCAATCGCCCCGATAGTGCGGTCGGACGACATCAGCCAGGGCAATGCTGGCGACGGTAGCCCCCTCACGACACCGGGCGCGGCCCGGATGTTCGCCCGCGGCCCAGATGTTCACCGGCTAGGCGGGCTGACGGGCCGCGCGGATCGCGGCGGTGAGCCGGGGAACCGCATCGAACAGGTCGGCGACGAGGCCGTAATCGGCCACCTCAAAGATGGGCGCGCCGGCGTCCTTATTGATGGCCACGATGGTTTTCGAGTTACGCATGCCGGCGAGGTGCTGGATGGCCCCGCTCAGGCCCGCGCAGAGGTAGAGCTTCGGGGCGATCACCTTGCCCGTTTGGCCGACCTGAAAATCGTTGGGCATCCATCCGGCGTCGACCACGGCCCGGCTCGCACCCACCGCGGCACCCAGCAGGTCGGCCAGCTCTTCGAGCAGCTTGAAGCCCTCGGCGCCTTTCGTACCACGGCCACCCGAGACGACGATATCGGCCTCGGTCAGCTCCGGGCGCGTCAGTTCCGTCTTGTGCACTCCGGCAAAACGCTTGCGCGGATGGGCCAAGCGCTCGGGCAGCGGGGCGTCGGCAATTTCGGCCGGGGCGCCGCCTTCGCCGCACGCCTCGAACGCCGACGCACGACAAGTCGCCACGGCGACCGGGGCCGTCAGCTCGACCTCAGCCAGCAGGTTGCCCGAAAACGACGGCTTGGTGAAACGCAGGGCACCGGCATCGGCGCCGCGAATCTCGAGCACGTCCGAGGCCATCGGAGCACCCAGCCGCGCGGCCACGCGCGGCAAGCAATCGCGCGTCGCCGTGGCCGAAGCCGCGCAGACCAGCCGATAGCGCTGCTCGGCCACTGCCACAATCGCCCGGGCCCGCGCCTCGCCGGTGCCCGAATCCAAGTCGGCATGTTCCGCCACCCAGACTTTGCGGACGTCGTGCTCGGCGACCCGTGGGGCCAGCGCCTTGGCGCCCGTGCCGAGCAAGAGCACGTCGCAAGCCTCGCCGGCAGCTTTGGCCGCGGCGTGACCAAAGCCGATCGCGGCCTCGTCGCTGCGCGTCAGACGCCCCCCGGAAACAAAGACGATGGCCAAGACGTCGGACATGGCGATGAGCCCTGAGTTGAAGTTGCGCTGTTCGCGCGCGTGGTGAGACTACGGTTTTGCGAGGTCAGATCAGCCCCTTGGCCATGAGCACCTCGGCCAAGGCCTCGGGACTTTCGACCAGTTCGCCCTTTTGGCGCGCCGGCAACGTGCGGTAGCCGGTGACCCGGTAGCCGTCGGCGGGCACCGCGCCGATTTCGGACCACGGCACCACGGCCTGGGGTTTTTTCTTGGCCTTCAGGATGCCCGGCAGCGAGGCGTACCGGGGCTGATTCAGTCGCAGGTCGGTCGTGATCACGGCCGGCAAGTCGACCTCGACCGTTTCGAGCCCGCCGTCGATCTCGCAAGTGACCCGGGCCGATTTCCCGGCCGCATCAAGTTCGACCTTCGAGGCAAACGACGCGTGCGGCCAATCCAGCAACTCGGCCAGCATCAGCGGAACCTGCCCGTTCTCGGCGTCGATCGCCAGTTTGCCCATCAGCACCAGGTCGGGCGACTCGCGCCGAATTGCAGCGGCGAGCGCCGTGGCCGTCTGCAGCGGATCGAGCGGCTGCGCGCAATCGACGCGCAACGAACGATCGGCCCCCATGGCCAGCGCCGCGACCAGTTGTTCTTGCAGGGCCTCGGGACCCACGCCCAGGGCAATCACTTCGCCGCCCACGCGGTCGCGAATCACGAGCGCCTCTTCGACGGCCAGCTCGTCGAAGGGGTTGATCTCGAACTGCAATTGATCCGTGACGAGCGCCCCGCCTTGGGCAATTTTCATCCGCGTATCGCGCTGTGGCGTGCGCTTGATCGTGGCAATGATTTTCATCAATTCGGCCCGGCAGGTTGATGTTGGGGCTGGCGCAGCGGTATCTGACGCGGGTCAATAGCGACGCCCGGGTCGGTTGGGCCCGGGCGTCGCGGTCGGATCGTGACCCGTGCGCACCTACGCTCGACAAGCGAGCGGGCGAGCACGTTACTTGTTGTAGGCCATCAGGATTTCGTCGGTCTGCACGCCGGCGATCGACTTGAAGCCGCCGTCGACAATCTTCTCGCCAAGCTTGGTGACCGCGCGGAAGTATTGATCCGACGGACGTTCGCCGGTGAGACGACGAGTCAGGTCCTGGCAGAGCACGTCGGCCGCGTCGCGAACGATCTCGTCGCTCTGACGGCTGGCATACAGCGCGGTGCAGAGGATCACGGTCGCGTCCTGGACGCGCTGCGACAGCTCCGACATCCGGCACTGCCGGTCGGCCAGCGCCAACTGGTGCTTGAACATCGCACCGACGCTGATTTCGTAAGGCGACCGCTGCAGGAAGTTGGAGGCAAACTCGGCATGCGCCTTCAGCTTCTCGGGCATGGCCGGCAGCGTGTACTGCGCGCTGCGCAGCTTCTGGCCGGCCACCCACTTCATCCACGAGCTGCCCGGGCCCGCCAAGGCCAAGGCATGCGACGGGTTGAACGGGTTGGGCTTCTTGATGCCGTGCTTTTGCAGGGCCTTGCCGATCGGCTCGAAGAACTTGACGCCGTGCTCCTTGACGAGCGACTTGAAGAAGGCCATGCCGAGCATTTCGCCTTCGCCCTCGTAGATGCACGGAGCCAGGAACTCGTGCACGTTGTCGCCGAAGACGTGGCCGTGCAGGAACGAGCGGCCGCCGTGCGTCTTCATGAAGTACTCGATCGCCGCGGTCTTCTGCGATTCGCTGCCGAAGATCTTGGCGATGATGCACTCCATTTCACCGCGGTAGCCTTCGTCCAACAAACCGCCGCACCACTCGACCAAGGCGTCGCTGCCGACGACCAGGCCGGCCGTCTGGCCCAAGCGGCGCTGCACCAGCTCGCGCGTCGAGATCGGCTGGCTGTAGGTCACGCGGAACTTGGCCCAGGGGAGCATGCTGGCCATCATCAACCGCATCTGGCCCGACGCATTGGCGCACAACGCCACGCGGCCCAGGTTCAGGCCGTGATAGGCGATCGTCAGCCCGTCGCCGCGATTGACCTTCAGCAGGTTCTCGGCCGGAACGTGGAAGTCCTTGAAGATGATGCCGCGGTTGTAGGCGCCACGGATGGCGTACAGGCCGTACTTTTTCAGTTGGAAGCTGTCGTTCTCGGCATCCGGCAGGTCGGCGATCAGCACCGCCGGCTTGCCCTCGATCAAGCACACCAGGCCGATCGTGCGGCCGGGCGTGACGTTGGTGATGAACAGCTTCTCGCCGTTCACCACGTAGCGATCGCCTTCCAGCTTGGCGGTGGTACGCAGATTCGTCAGGTCCGAACCGGCACACGGCTCCGTCAGCGCAAACGCGCTGAGCCGTTCGCCGCTGGCCAGCTTCGGCAGATACTTCTGCTTCTGCTCGGGCGAGCCGAAGGTGCGAATCGGATCGACGGCGCCGATGCACCCGTGCACGCTGGCCAGGCCGGCCACGGTGCCTTCGAGCATCGACATCTTGGTCAGGAACGAGGCAAAGCTGACAAACGGCGCCCCGGCCCCGCCGTACTCGGGACCGACCAGCAGACCCCAGTAGCCGACCTGGCCCAGGTCGCCGAGCACGCGCTCGGTGATCTTGCCTTCGGCGTTGTAGAGCGACTTCGCTTCGCGATGGCGACGGACGACGTCTAACGAGTCGTTCATCACTTTGGTCACGCGATCGGGGACTTGCGGCGGCTTGCTGACGAACAGATCGACTGGCACTTCGCGGTCCCAGACGGCGCGGTGGATCGGGCTGGCCGTCGTGCGGAATTTGAACAGGTGCTCGACCTGGTCGTCGGCCTTGTCGATGGCGCCCGTACGCCGAGCCTCGTCGGCACTCTTACCGCCGAGCTTCAGCGCCGTTTCGGCGAACGATTCTTTGGTGTCGTCATGGTGGGCGCCAACTCCGTTTTGACCTTGGGATTTTTCGGCCAGCTCCATAGCGTCGGTCTTCATGCGTCACGACCTTTGTTCAAGAACGGGTTGGTTCGAATATAGGTGCAAGCGGCAACAACCGCTTCGGCAAACGCTTCCGCAAAAACCCCACCTGAGTGAGCGCAATCCGCCCGTCTCGCTAATCCATCCTGTTTCGCTGATCAATCGTAGTCCTGCCCTGCGCGGCCAGCAACTAGCTGCGACCTTTCCGTCGCGAGGCCAAGTTCCTTTCAATCGCAGCGTTCGAAAATCGTGGCGATGCCCTGGCCGATGCCGATGCACATCGTGGCCAGACCGAGCCGAGCGCCGCGGTCGATCATGTTGTGAACCAGTGTCGTCGTGATCCGTGCACCGCTGGCGCCCAGGGGGTGTCCAATCGCCACCGCGCCACCGCGCAGGTTGACGCGCTCCTCATCCATCCCCAGTGCCCGAATGCAGGAGAGCGCCTGTGCGGCGAACGCCTCGTTCAGCTCGATCACGTCGATGTCCGACAGCTTCAAGCCGGCCCGCTTGAGCGCCTTGTGCGTAGCCGGAACCGGCCCCGAGCCCATCACCGCCGGATCGACACCCGCCACGGCCGTCGCCCGGACGCGCACCAGCGGCTTGAGCCCCAGCGACTTGGCCTTCTCCTCGCTCATCACCAGAATGGCCGCCGCGCCGTCGTTGAGCGGCGAGCTGTTGCCGGCCGTGACGGTTCCCATGCCCGGCATGAAGGCCGGCTTGAGCGCCGACAGGCCGTCGTAGCTGCAGTCGTCCCGGACGCACTGATCACGGCGAATCAGCGTGCGGTTGCCATCCTCGTCGCGGCCGTAGACTGGCGCGATCTCGCGCTCGAACTCGCCCTTGCGATGCGCCTCCGACGCCTTCTGGTGCGAACGCAGCGCGAACTCGTCTTGCTCCTTCCGCGTGATGCCACCGGTCATCGCCAGGAACTCGGCCGTGAAGCCCATGTTCAAGGCCGCCAGCGACGTGCGGTGGAACAGCTTTGGGTTCGGGTCGGCGCCTTGATCCATCGGGATGTGATTCATGTGCTCGAAACCGCCCACGATCTGGCAGTCTTCGAAACCGGACATGATCGAGTGCGCGGCCTGATTGAGTGCCTGCAGGCTCGAGCCGCACAGGCGATTGACCGTCGTTCCTGCCGATTCGATCGGCAAGCCGGCCATCAAGCCGATGGCCCGGGCCGCGTTCATGCCTTGCTCGCCCGTCTGCTGGGTGTTGCCCAGGACGACGTCTTCGACCTCCTGCGGATCGATGCCCGTCCGTTCGACGAGCGCCTTGATGCAGGCCACGGCCAGATCGTCGGAACGCACGTCGCGGAACGCGCCCTTGTCCTTATGCGCGCGGCCCACGGCCGTGCGTACGCAACCGACAATCACGGGGGTCTTCATGCCAAATACTCCTTTGACGGAGGTCGTTGTGTTCGAGGCGAGGGAAAATGCCGGGCAGTGGTTGCCGGGCCCTTAGCTGTAAAACTTGCGCCCGGCGCGGGCCAGGTCGGCCAGCATCGGCGTCGGCTGTGCCCGTTCGCCGAGGGCCTCGAGCGGCTTGAGCCATTCGACGATCTTGCCGAGGCCGATCGAGTCGGCCCAGAACAGCAGCCCGCCCTTATACGGCGGGAAACCGGTGCCGAAGATCAGGCCCAGGTCCACGTCGCGCGGATCGCGGACAATCTTCTCTTCGAGAATCCGCGTGGCCTCGAGCACCATCGGCAAGAACAGTCGGTGCTGAATCTGCTCGTCGGTGAATTTTTCCTGCTTCCGCACCAGCGGGCCGATCAATTCTTGCACTGCCGGGTCGGGCACACCCTTGCCGCCTTTTTGTCCGACGTAGGAGAAGAACCCCATCCCGGTCTTCTGGCCCAGTCGCTTCCGTTCGACCATCGCGGGCAACAGCGGCGAGGCGGCGCACCGCGTCGGGAAGGCCTGCTGCATCACGGCGCCGGCGTACAGCGCCGTATCGAGCCCGACGACGTCGTACAACTGAATCGGTCCCATCGGCATGCCGAACTTCTTGGCGGCCTTGTCGACCTGGTCGATCGAAGCGCCGTCGAGCAGCAGTTCCAGGGCCTCGTTCATGTAGGGCAGCAACAGGCGGTTCACCAGGAAGCCTGGCCCGTCGTTGACGACGATCGGCGACTTGCCGATGGCCTTGGCATAGGCCACGGCCGTGGCGACGGTCTCGTCGCTCGTCTTGGCCCCGCGGATCACCTCGACCAGCGGCATCTGCCGCACCGGGTTGAAAAAGTGGATCCCGCAGAAGCGTTCGGGCCGTTTCAGCCCTTCGGCCAGCCGGGTGATCGGAATCGTCGAGGTGTTGCTCGCCAGGATCGCCGTGGCGGCCAATTGCGGCTCGAGCCGGGCATAGAGTTGCTTCTTGACGTCCGGGTTCTCGACGACGGCCTCGATCACCAGGTTGCAGCCGGCAAATTCGGCGTCCGTCGTCGTGGCGTTGAGCAGCGCGGCGTTTTCGATCGCCTTGCCGCCGTCCGGGCCGCGCTTCGACTTGTCGAAGGCCACCTCGTTGAGCACGGTTTGCACGCCCTTTTGCAGGGCCGGGGCGATGGCGTCGGTCAGCGTGACGGGCATCCCGCGCCGCATGCTCGCGGCCGCGATGCCGGCGCCCATGATGCCCGCGCCCACGACGCCCACCGTCTTGATCTCGCCGGCTTTGACGTCCGCGCGATCGACGCCCGTGTCCTTCTTGTTGCGATCCATCAAGAAGAAGACGTTGATCAGCGAGCGGTTGATCGGCGTGCCGAACAGGTCGGCCATCGCGTTGGCTTCGTTGTTGCACGCGCCTTCGATGTCGACCCGCGCCGAGTTGATAATTGTTTCCAGCGCCTTGATCGGTGCCGGATATTGCCCCTTAGTCTGCTGCTGGATGAAGGCCCCCGCCGTGGCGCTCAAGAACATCAACTCGGTGTCGTCGAGGCCCGTCACCGGCTGGCTCCAGGCCTTTCGATCGCGGAGGTAATCCCCCGTCGCCTGCTCGGCGCGGACCATGTTGATCGCGGCTTGCAGCAACCGGTCGCCCGGCACCACGTCGTTCGCCAGGCCAAAGCTCGTGGCCTTCTTGGCGTCGATCGGCTCACCGCTCGAGCACATCTCGATCGCGTTGGCCAACCCGAGCATGCGCGGCGTACGGGCCGTACCGCCCCAGCCCGGGATGATGCCGATCTTGATTTCCGGGAAGCCCATTTGGGCCTTCTTGTCGGTGGTCAAGATCCGGCGATCGCACCAGCACGACATTTCGCAGCCGCCGCCCAGGCACACGCCGTCGATCGCGGCCACGGTGACAAACGGCACCTGCGAGAGGCGCTGGAACAGCTTCCGGCCGCGCGTACACATCTCGACGATCATCTGCCGATCGATGTTTTCGGCCGCGGCGAACTCCGTAATATCGGCACCGGCGATGAATGCGCCCGGCTTGCCCGAACGGATGATCAATCCCGCCAGCCCGGGTTTCTTCTCCAGGGCGTCGAGGTGTTCTTGCAGCTCGAGCAGCACGTGCTGCGAAAAGACGTTGGCGCCTTTGCCCGGCGCGTCGAACGTGAGCACCGCGATATCGGGCTCGGGCATTGTGAGGGTGATGGTACGGGCTTCGGCCATGCTAGGCTGCCTTTGCGCGGCGGGGGTGGTGGGAGTGCGGTCCAAAAAATCCGAGCCTGTCATCGGCCAGGCAATTCTCGCGGCCGGCCGCCCCTGCGAAACATCAGCGGGACGCGGGCTCCTCCCGAATAGCCCTGCGAACCCCTCGGAGTCCATCGTTTTTACCATGCCTCGGAGGGCCGAGGCTGCCTAATTCTGTCTATACTGACCATAGAAACCAGCAATAATCGGGGGCTTCGCCGCCACCGGGTTTTCGACCCGGAAAACCTCGCCAGGAAAGGAGTCTTTTCGATGAAAAACCTCGCTGCGCTGCTCGTCGGATTGGTCACGTGCGGGGGGGTCGCAATCACGGCTACCGAGCCGACCGACGGTTCTCCCGCCGGGGCGAACCATATCCGGCTGGTGATCGACTATGGCGACGGCGTCGAGAAGCACTTCACCGCGCTCGCCTGGCGCGACGGCATGACCGTGCTCGACGCGCTGCAGGCCGCTCAGAAGGTGTCGCACGGCATCCAATTCGTCAGCCGCGGGCAGGGCGAAATCGCCTTCGTCAGTCAGATCGACGATTTGAAAAACCAAGGTGGCGGAGCCGACGGCCGAAACTGGGTGTTTTCGGTAAACGAGAAGACTGCCGATCGGAGTTGTGGTATCCTCCAGGTCCGGCCCGGAGATCGGATCGCCTGGCGGTTCGGCGGGTTGCCGCCGAAGAAATAAAGCGCTCTCGCGCTCGTCGTCAGTTCGTTTTGTTGGCACGCGGAACTTCGGGAGAACGGTTCGATGCGGAAGGCGTCTCAAGCGGCAATGTTTGCGATCATCGTCGTGTTGTGCATCGTGGCCCGCGTGGGTGCGCATGAGGGCTGGCTGCCCGCTCCTCCGAACTTCGCCCCGATGGCCGGCGCGGCGCTGCTGGCGGGTGTCCTGTTCCGCAGCACTCCGGTCGCGATTGCACTGCCGCTGGCGGCGATGGCTGGCAGCGACCTGCTGATCGGCGGCTACGAATGGCAGGTGATGCTCTGCGTGTACGCCACGCTGTTGCTGCCGGTCACCATGGGGCGGATGCTTCGCAATCGTCCGGGCATCGGCCGTTTGCTGGGGTGCACGGTCGCCTCGAGCCTGGCTTTCTTCGCCGTGACGAACTTCGCCGTTTGGGCGTTCAGCCCCTGGTACGAGCAGGACCTGGCCGGCCTGGTCGAATGCTTCGTCGCCGCACTGCCGTTCTTCAAATACACCTTGGCTGGCGACCTGGCCTGGACCGCTGCGTTCTTCGCGGCGTTGGCCCTGAGCAGCCGGACGTTGCCGCAGTGGCTGCCCGGCCGCCCGGCGCTGGCGCGCGTGCGCAAGGGTTAAGCGCGTGGCCGCGGCTGCTGGCCGAGCCTCGCTTCGGGGAGACGCGCTCAAGCGCCGCGAGTTTCTGCGCCTCGGCTTGCGCGGATTCGGCGCGTTGACGCTGCCGGGACTCTTGCGGCTCCGTGCACAGGCCGACATGGCCGCAACCGCGGCCGGCGCTATGCCGCAACCGCGCACCGCGGTGATCCTCGTCTGGCTGCGCGGCGGCGCGAGCCACCTGGAGACCTACGACCCCAAGCCCGACGCCCCCAGCGAATTCCGTGGGCCTTTTGGCACGATCGAAACGCGCGTGCCGGGGCTGCGATTGGGCGAGTTGCTGCCGCGACATGCGGCAATCGCAGATCGGTTCACGATCCTCCGCTCGATGGCCCACACCGGCGGCGGACACCCGGCCGGCTCTCTGCAGTTGCTCACCGGCGACCCGGCCCCGGCCGACAAGCCGAAGCCCGAATTCCCCGACTTGATGACCGTGGCGAACTATCTCCGCTTCGACCCGCGGCGCGAATTGCCCAACTTTGTCGGCGTCAACGGGATTTCGAGCTACGACGGCTTTGTGATCGCCGGCAGTGCTTATCTCGGCACACGGTATGAACCGTTTCGCGTGACCGGCGATCCGAGCGCGCCCGACTTTCGCGTCCCCAACATCGGGCTCGATGCGCCCGAGGCCGCGGCCCAGTTGCGTGAGCGCGCCGACTTGCGCCGCGCGCTCGATCGTCTGCGTCGCACGGTCGACCAGGTCGGCTCGATGCAAGCACTCGATGCGTTCGAGGCGCAAGCCCTGAACCTGCTCACCAGTCCTGCGGCCCAAGCGGCCTTCGACCTCCAACGCGAAGATCAACGGACGCGCGAGCGCTACGGGCTCAATGCCTGGGGGCAACAGTGCCTGATGGCTCGGCGGCTGGTCGAAGCGGGCGTCGAGTTGATCACCACCACGTTCGACGGGCCGTTATGCGGCCGCGTCGCGAACTGGGACGATCACGCGGTGAACCATCACGTGTTCGATGCGTTGGCCTTTCGAGCGCCGGCGTTCGACCGGGCCGTCACCGCGTTGATCGAAGACCTGTACGAGCGCGGCCTCGACCGGCGAGTGCTGGTCGTCGTGACGGGCGAATTTGGCCGTACGCCCCGAATCTCATACGTCGCCAGCAGCGGCGCCGGCGTGGCCAGCGCGGCCCAGGGAGTCGTTCAGCCGGGCCGCGACCACTGGCCGGCGGCCAACAGCATGCTGTTCGCCGGCGGCGGCCTGACCACGGGCCAGGTGATCGGTGCCACCGACCGCCGCGGCGAAGAAGTCGTCGAGCGCCGTGTCGGCGTGCAGGATTTCCTGGCGACGATCTACCGCCACCTGGGCATCGACTACGCGAACGTCGCGATTCCCAACTTCTCCGGGCGACCTGTACCGATCGTCACCGATGGCCGGCCGATTCCGGAGCTCACTGCCTGACCGTCACTGCCGGTATCCGCCCCGGTAGTTCGCAGCACTACGACCGCCGGCCGAAGCGCTTGCGGAACAGGCCCAGGCCCAGCACCCCCGCGATGGCTAGCGCGAAACTGCTCGGCTCGGGCACCGCGATACAGTCGTGGCGGAAAGTTCCCTGCACGGTCAGCGGCACGCTGGCCGCGTTGGCGACGTTGGTCAGGTGCAAGCTCACGATGGCCGGGCAAAAGGGCAACGTGAAGATGCCCGTGTTGATCGTATTCACCTGGCCGCCAATCACGATGAACTGCGGGATCGGCGCCGGAACGACGATGTTGGTGCCCTGCGGGTCCAAATAGTCGAAGTCGATCTGCAGAATCGCAAACGCGCCGGGGACAGTGGTCGCCGTACCGAGGAACTCGAACTCCTTGTAGTCCTGGTGCGGCGGCAGCAGATTTGGGAACACGTAGCCCTGTGACTGGCTCGGGTTGAGCGTGATCGAGTTGATGATTTCGGTCTGAGCCTGAAGCCGGCTCGTGCCCAAGAGCAGAAGCGCCACCAGCAGCGTGCTACGCAGCGAGTTCATTCGTCACTCCTGTTCGGCGCACGGTCCGTGCGCCTGATTGGGGGATCCCACAGATCGCGCATCCGCGGCGCGGCACACGCGCAAGCCGGGGGCGGTCTTCCAGCATCTATCGGTTGCGTAACCGGCAAAATCCATACAATCGGCACAATCGCCGCAACCTGCACGAAACAGGTACGCGACCCCCGCTGGAAGGCGATCGCTAGCAGCGCCAGCCGTCGCCGCACGACGCGTTTAGGGAGTCGCTTTTTTGAGCTGCGCCAGGCTCGCCTGTGCCGCCTTGCGCACCGCCGGCGTGTCTTTCAGCCGCTCGTTCAGCACGGCCGCAAACTCCGCGTCGGCCGCGGTGCCCATCGCCAGCACGGCCTCGCGCCGCACGGCCTCGTCGGCGTCTTGGGCCAAGCGCACCAGTGCGCTGCGCCCCGCGGCGTCGCCGGCGGCAATCAAGGCCCGCGCCACGTCGACCTGCAACAGGTGATCGGAACCACGCAGCAGGCGATCGAGCGGTTCGCGATGCCGGGGAAGTCGCCCGGATGCTGCGATGGCCGCCAATGCGGCACGGACCACGGCCGGGTCGCTGTCGGCCAGCAAATCGGCAACCAGGTCTTCCTGGCCGGCCGCGGGATACTCGGCCAGATGTTCGCAGGCGCGGCGCCGGATCTCGGCGCTCGCATGGCCCAGGGCGAGTTGCGCCATCCATTGCGCCTCGGTGCTGGCATCGCCGGCCAGCGCCAGCAGCACCCCGCGCCAGACCAGCACGTCGGTCTCGTGTGCCATGAGCCGAGCCAAACGTGTGCGTGCCAGGGGCGACAGCGCGCCGCCACGGGTGACCTGCCCGCGCAAAGCTTCGGCAGCAGCGCGCCGATCGCGCACCGCGCGGCTGCCCAATGCCGCCAAGGCCGCGAACGATTGATCGACCTCGGGAAGAATCTCGACGTAGACGACCTCCGGCACTTCGACGCCGCGCTCGGCGGCCGCGGCAATCGCGCCGGGCAAGCGGTCGTCGAGCGCCAACAACTCTTCGCGGGCCCCGGCTCGCGACTCCGCGGACAATGGGCCGGCGGACAAAGTTTGGCAAGCCCGTTCGGCGACAACGACGTCGGCTGCGGCGACGGGTTCGGTCAGCGCACCTGCCGCGGCCTCCGTGGCTGCCATTGACTGCCGCAGATCGCCCCGCCCTTGGGCGAGCTGTTGCCGCAAAGCAGCTAATTGCTCTTGGCGCAGGACTTCGGGCGCGGTGGGCGAAAACGACTTTGCCGCCGGCCAACGAGCGGCAAGTGCGCCGGCCGCGGCTGCGCGCGCCTGTTCGCTGTGCACCTCCAACGCCACGAGCAACACTGGCGCCGCCAATTCGTCCGGCCAGCCGTGCACTGCCGCAACCAGGCTCTCCACCACCTCGGGGCTGATATCCGCGGCCAGCTTTTCGGCCACCCTCCGACCGTCGTCGTCGGGCCACCGGGCCAGGCTTTGGGCGACCGTCTGCCGCACGCGCCACGCGCGATCGTCGGCCTGGCCAACGACCAGGGCCCGTTCGCCGCGCTGTGCCAGCGCCTCGATCGCCGCCGCGCGCATCAATTCGCCTTCGTCGTCGAGATACGATTTCAGTTTGGTCTTCGAAGGATCGTCATCGAGATGTCCCAGTGCCTCGACCGCGGCGAGCCGCACGTGCAAGTTGCCGTCGTAGAGCGCCTGCGCGACGAGCGTGTCTGCATGCGCCACGTCGCGCGCGCCGACGACGCGCACGGCCGCGGCGCGAACGGTGGGATCGCGATCGTTGCACAGCTCGCCAACCTCAGCCGGCGGCGGCGCATTTGCGGTTTGCCACACCTCGAGCGCCGCGGCGCGCACTTCCGGCGCCTCCGCGTGCAACGCCTCGCGAAATCGCGGCTCCTCGCTCGGAGCGACGAACCGTCCCTGCGCCGCGAGCAATTCGGCGTGCAGCTCGCCGTGATAACTCGCCGCGCGGCGCGCCAGCGAGTTTTCCTGCTCGACCAGCAGCGCGGCCAGCGCGCGTTGCGGGTGGGCCGTGGCCGGTACAGTTGCCAGGGCCTCGGCCGCGGCGCAGCGCAGTTGCAGCGATGCTCCTGGGTCGCCGATCGTGCCCTGGAGCACTTCGGCGCCATCAGCCCGATCGAGGCGCGCCAGCGCGATCGCGGCATTGGTCCGCACGAGCCGGTCGTCACTGGCCAGGGCCGCCAGCAGGACCTCGACCGGCGGCGGCGAGGCCAAGAGCTTTTCAACCGCCAGGTTCTGCCAGCGCAAATTCACGCCGCGCGCATGATCCTGGTCCGGGCGTCGCGTCCAGCCATCGCGGCTCAGCTCGCTCGGCAAATCGTCGTCCTGCGGCTTGGCATCCGGCGAATTGCTGGCCACGGGCAAGGCCGCGTTGGCCTGGCCGGCCACGGTTTGTTCACCGTCGGATGCCGTCGCGTGCTCGGTGGCCAGTCGATTTGCGTCGTCGCGCCGCGCCCAGGGTGCCAGGCCGCAGCCCGAGGCGCCGCCGAGCACCAGCGCAAGGCACAGCGCGAACCATTCTCGAGGTTGCCGGAGCGACCGATCCATGGTCGTAAGCATCCTTAGGCGCGTCTTGGCCCACGATTCGTGGGTCATCAGCGCGAATCATGCAGCCCTGATGTTGCTGGCGTCAGCCCGGCGGTTCCGCAGCGACGGCGCGATCGGCAGCGGCCGGCGTGGCGCGGGCCGCTACTTCGACCCCCAGCGCCGCCAGGATCATCTTGGACTGCCGCTGCAGCCATTGATGGACCTCCGCGGGCCGATCTGCCGGTGTCTCCGCTCCGGCCAGCGCCTGCATGGCGGCAACGACCGCTTGGCGTTGCGCGTCTTGCAAAAAGGGCGCGGCCTTGTGACTTTGTGCGTGCCGTAGCAAGCCCACCAAAGCGGCGGCCCGAACAGCGTCGTGTTGCTTGGGATCGCTGACCAATTTGACGAGTGCTCCGGCAGCGTCGCCCAAGGGCGTCGGCGCGCCGGTGCCTGCCAAGGGCGGCTCCTGCGCATTCAAATCGCCGAGAATCAGCGTCCAATTGACGCGCGACGCGGGGTGGAACGCCGGATCGCCCGCGAGCCGCTGCAGCGACGTGAGCAGCAATTTGTTGAGCGCGTCATGCGCCTGCGTGTTGCCCTTGTTGCCGTAGTTGCGCAGATCGCGCTTCAGCATCTCGCGCAGCTTCCCGGCATCGGCCAGGCGCTCGAGCTTGGAGAATTCGGCGATCCGCGCTTGGTAGAACTTGTCGAAATTCTCGGGATTGTCGACCGCGCCGGTGCGCTGTGCCGCGCTGACCGTCGCGTTGGCGCCGGCAGGGACCTCGATCTTCAACTGCCGGAATCCGGCGGCCTCTTCCGCGCCCACCGACACGGTTCCGATGCCGGAGAGCATCAGAGCCAGGACCAGCGGTCCGGCCGCTCGACGCACTTGATCAAACGCGCCCATTCGCACCATCTCGTTTGTTCCGGTTCCCCACGTGCGCATGTGGAAACACGCAGCCAACATCGGGGCACTAACCTAGCATAATGCGGTCTGGCCACTCATGCCGTCGGGCACCGGGGTGCGCTCGCTCGTGGCGTGCGTCGCCAGCCCGCACGAACCCAACCATGGCAAGGCCAACCAAGACGTGCCATCTAAGACATGTAAGTGCAAACGTGATAAGATGTTCAGGTCGGCATGCGGCAGCGCACGGTACCATCGTCCGCCGCCGGCTGTCAAGATTTGCTGAGCCCGGGCCGGGCCGGACAGGCGGCCGACCAGACCGACACAAACCTTTATCTTCTATAGACTTCGGAATCGCGCACCCGAGAGGCCCTGCAAGCTCGTGACGCTGTTGTTCACCTCGAAACGCTTTCTCGACCATGAGACCGGCGCCCACCCGGAGCGGCCACAGAGGCTGATCCAGGTCCATCGGCACCTGGAGCGAGTAGGACTCGCGGCCCGCTGCGAAATCCCACAATGGCAGCCCGCCACCGATGTGGAATTGACCCGCGTGCATCAACCCGGCTACCTGCCTTGGTTGCGCGACTATTGCCTGCGCGGCGGCGGACGCGTCGAGGCCGACACGGTCGTCTGCCCGGCTTCGGCCGAGGTGGCCGAGTATGCCGCGGGCGCGGTGTGCGAGGCGGTGCGCCGTGTGTTGGCCGGCCCGCAACGTCAGGCGCTGTGCCTGGTGCGCCCGCCGGGACATCACGCCCTGGCCGGAGAAGTGATGGGCTTCTGCCTCTACAACAATGTGGCGATCGGCGCGCGGGCTGCGCTCGACGAAGGGCGCCTGTCGCGCGTCATGATCGTCGATTGGGACGTGCATCACGGCAACGGCACGCAGGACACCTTTTGGCACGATCCGCAGGTCGCGTTCTTCTCGGCGCATCGTTGGCCATTTTACCCGGGCACCGGCCGCGCCGAGGAAACCGGCTCCGGGCCAGGCCTGGGCCTCACGCGCAACCTGCCGTGCCCGATGGGCATCGCGCGAAGCCTGTATCTCGACCGTGTCCGCGCTGAGCTCGAACAGTTCGCGTCGCGACACCCGCCCGAGCTGATTCTGATCAGCGCCGGGTTCGATGCGCACCGCGATGATCCCGTGGGATCACTCGGGCTCGAAGTCGAGGATTTCGCCCAGCTGACCGAAATCGTGCTCGACGTGGCCGAGGCCTTCAGCGGGGGCCGGGTGGTCAGTGTGCTCGAAGGGGGCTACAACCCTGGTATCCTGGCCGCCTGCGTCGAGGCGCATCTGGCGACCCTGCTGGACCGCGATCCCGCCACGCCTGCCGCTTGAAAACTGGCCTTACCTTCGCACCGAGCTTGCGGACCGCTGCCATGAAAACCGACGCCTCGCAGGCACTGTTGAACGACGTCGATGCCTATTGCCGCGAACTGCGGCCGCACGAGGAGTTGTGCTATCTCGAGCACCGTTTCAACGAGCAGACGATCGAACTGGGCAAAAAATACGACATTCTGTCGATGCCCTTTCCACGCGAATACGGCGGCCGTGGCGCCGATGCGGTGACCTACGCCCGCGCCCTGGCACGCATCGGCCGCGAGGGTACCGGCGTGCGGACCTTTTTCTCGGGCCACGTGTCGATCGGACAATACCCGATCTATCGCTACGGCAACGAAGCCCAGCGGCAGCGTTATCTGCCCCGCGCCGCGCGCGGCGAGATCATCGCCGCGTTCGGCTTGACCGAGCCCGATGCCGGCTCAAATCCACTGGAGATGACCACTACCTACCGCCGTGAGGGCAACCGCTTTCTGCTCAACGGCGTGAAGTATCTGATCTCCAACGGCGGCATTGCCGACGTCGTCGTGGTGTTCGGCTATCCCGAGGATCAAGCGGGCGACGCGCGGCGGATGAGCGCCTTTATCGTCGAGACGGCCGGCGAAACGTTCGAGCGCGAAGACCTGACCTCGAAAATGGGTATGTACTCGGCCAACACGGGTATGTTTCAGATGACCAATCACCCGGTGCCCGCCGAGAACCTGCTCGGCGAAGAAGGCAACGGTTTTCGCATCGCCATGGGCACGCTGATCTCGGGCCGCTTGAGTGTGGCCGCCGGGTGCCTGGGAGTGATCGAAGACTGCCTGGCCGAGGTCTTGAATTACAGCAAAGAGCGGCACCAGCACGGCAAGCCAATCGCCAAGCACCAATTGGTCCAGGAACACCTGGCAATGATCGAAATCCATCGGGCCACGAGCGACGCCGTAATCGAGCGCGCCGCCCAGGCCAAGGCTGCAAGCGATGCGGCCCCGGGCGATGCCAAACTCGTCGCCGAGGCCGACTTCCTGGTGACCGAGGCCAAATTCGTGGCCACCAACGCCGCCTGGGATGCCGCGGATCGTGCCGTGCAGGTCTACGGGGGTCGCGGCTGGTCCGAGTTGTATCGCGTGGGCCGTCATCTGCAAGACGTGCGCGTGTGCCGCATCTATGAAGGCACCGACGAAATCCTCAAGCTGAAGATCGCCGCGGCGCTGTTGGGCAAAGAGTATCAGGCGTTTCAGTGACGCGGCGGCGCTCTGGCGCCTCGTGCAATTGCGTTCGTCGCCGTTTCACGAGACCGCAATCTGAAGCTGGCCTGTGGACCGGCGTTCATAGGTGCCCGCCCTGTGGAACGTCTCAATTTTCTTGCGGCAGGTGCGAATAAGATCAGGCCTGGAGACTACGCGACGTGAAGGATCTGCGGCGATGCAATCCGCGCTAGTTGTCATCGGTGTGCTGGTAGCGCTTTACGTGGCGCAATCGTTGTTTTGGCGCTGGGCCAGCCGTCGCTGGTCGTTGCCGTGCCCCACGGCGCTGTCGTGGGCCGTGGATGGACGCATCGTCGACGTCGTCGCAGGCACCGAGATCACCTTGCAGCGCATGCAGTTGAGGCCGGGCACGACTGTCGTCGAAATTGGCCCCGGTCCGGGCCGGCTCTTGCTGCCGGCGGCGCGCCGCGTGTTGCCAGGTGGAAGAGCCATCGGCATCGAGCTTCAGCAAGGGATGCTCGACAAGCTCCGCCGAAAACTCAGCCAGAACGACCCCGGCAACGTCGAATTGATCCATGCGGACGCCACCCGCGCCGTGCTCCCGCACGCCAGCGCCGATCTGGTGTTTCTGTGCACCGTGCTGGGCGAAATCCCCGATCGAGCCCGAGCGCTGCAGAACTGTTTTGATGCCCTGCGGCCGGGCGGGCGGCTGTCGATCACCGAAATCAAGGGCGACCCTCACTACCAGTCGCGCGCCAAAGTAGACTCGTTGGCGCGGGAAGCCGGCTTCGAGCCCGAGAGCTGCGAGGGCAACTGGTGGCGTTACACGGCCAACTTCCGCAAGCCGATCTCGGCCGGGCAATCGCAGCCCTAGTCGAAGATTGCCTCAGGTCGTCGCGTTCGTGTGCCAACCCGGACCTCCGCTCGCCAAAGCCTAGTCATGAAAGATCACGCCGACTGGAACGACAGCTACCGCGAAGGCAATCTGCCCTGGGACACCGGCCGGCCTTCCACCGAGCTGCAACATGTCTTGAGCGCATACGCCCTGCGGCCGTGTCGCGCACTCGAAATCGGTTGCGGGACGGGCACCAACAGCGTCTGGCTGGCCCAACAGGGCTTCGACGTCACCGGCATCGATGTGGCGCCGCTGGCGATTGAGCAAGCGCAACAGCGCGCAGCAACCGCGGGGGTGCACGTGCGTTTCCTGGCCGCCGACGTGCTCCAATTACCAGACCTCGGCGGCCCGGCTGACTTCTTTTTCGATCGCGGCTGTTACCATGCCGTTCGTCGCAGCGCCGCGCGGCAATATGCGCCTGCCGTGGCGCGGCAGTTGGCTCCCGGCGCACGGGGCTTGATCCTGGCCGGCCACGCGCGCGAGCCACACATGCCGGGGCCGCCGGTGGTCAGCGAAGAACAGCTTCGCGAGGAGCTTGGCCTGGCGTTCGAAATCCTCGATCTGCACGAGTTCCGCTTCGACGAAGCCCCCGGGGTTCCGGCAAGCTTCCTGGGCTGGTCGTGCCTGATTGCCAAGCGCTGACCGATGCGCTTTATTCCCCCAGCTGACGGCGGATCTGCTGCCAGCCGTTTTTCAAGACTTGACCCGCGGCGGCTTGGATCAGGGTGGGGCTCACCGTCGCGATCAGACCCTTGAGCCGGGTCACGTCGGCCGACCAGGCGAGCCGTGAGCCGCCGTCGTGCGGGGCGATGGCCAGGGTGCTCGCCACGTCGATCTCGGTGCCGATACCACGCCCGGCGATGCGCATCACGGCGCCCCGCGGCGGGTCGAGCGACTCGAGCCCGATGTCGAGCTTGAGCGTACCGCGCAAGAAGCCGAAACCGGGCCGCACCGTGCACTTGAGTTGCCGCTCGCCGACGCGCTCGGACGAAGCCAGGTCGGGGATATTGGCCGCCAGCAGGTCCATGTCGGTCATCACGGCGAACAGCCGCTCGGGCGGTGCGCGAAACAATTCTTCGCCGGAAAGCTGCAGTGAGGCGGCCATGTGCAAAGGGAAAAAATGCCAAGAAGCAAGGAGAACTCCACGCACGATTATAATGCCGCCACGGGGTTCCTCCGAGAGAAAGCCAGCTGCGCTGGGAAACTTGATGCAGATGATGCATGCTCCACGGGCGGCGACGATTGTGCTGCCGCTATTGCTCGCCGCCGCTGTGCACGGCGCTGAACCGCCGCGGCCGGCCACGGACGCGCCGCTCGACGGCCGCGAGGGGCATCCGCTGGCCTTGGAGAACTTTCGCCCCCGGTCCATGCTGCGGCTCGACAATCACCCACCGCAGCGAGCCCGCTTCCCAGCGGTCGACGTTCATTTTCACCCGCGGCTGAAAATGCACAGCTCGCCGCAGGGCCTGGACGAGTACGTGCGGCTGATGGACGAACAAAACATTGCGCTCTCTGTCAGCCTCGACGGCGGTACCGGCGAATCGCTGGCCGAGCATCGCAAGTTTCTCTGGACGAAGTATCCCGACCGGTTCGTCATCTTTTCCACGCTCGACTTCATCGGTGCGGGCAAGAACTCGGAGCCGGAGACCTGGGACTGTCATCGCCCGGAGTTTGGCCGCCGGGCCGCAGAGCTGTTGGCCGACGCGAAAGCACAAGGAGCCAGTGGCCTGAAGTTTCACAAGACGTTCGGGCTGGCCTGGAAGAATCCCGACGGGTCGCTGATCAAGATCGACGACCCGCGCTGGGACCCGATTTGGGAGGCTTGTGGCCGGCTCGATTTGCCGGTGCTCATCCACACGGCCGATCCGGCCGCGTTTTGGGAGCCGATCGACGAACAGAACGAGCGCTGGGAGGAACTGAAACGTCACCCGGAGTGGAGCTTTCACGGCCCGCAATGGCCGCCGCGCCTGGAACTGCTCGAGGCCTTGTTGCGCATTGTCGCGCGCCACCCGCAGACGAAATTCATCGGTGCCCACGTTGCCAGCAATGCCGAGGACTTGCGAACCGTTGGCCGCTGGCTCGACGCGTATCCCAATCTTTATGTCGACCTGGCCGCCCGCATCGCCGAGCTGGGGCGCCAGCCATACACCGCGCGCGACTTCTTCCTGAAATACTCCGACCGCATTCTGTTCGGGACTGACGGCCCGCGTACGCGCGGTCGCTTGCTGCCGCACTGGGAACTGCTCGAGACGCGCGACGAATTCTTTGCCTACGGCGACGAACCGTTTCCCGTCCAGGGCTTCTGGAATATTTACGGTCTCGACCTGCCCGATGAAGTCTTGCGCCAGGTGTACCTGGAGAACGCGCTGCGCTTGATCCCGGGGGTGCGCGAGCGGTACGAACGCTGGCAGGCCGCACCAGCGAAGCCGTAGCACATCGCGCAGCCGGGCGGCACAAGGCCAAGGGCGGCATTCGCCCCGGCGCGGCTAGCACGACATGGGCGATTGCGCGAACAGCATGTGCCCGAATTGCCGTACCAGCTCTGGATCGAGCTGCGTGCCGGCGGCACGGTCCAACACGTCGACCGCTTCTTCGACGGTGTGGGGACGCCACCAGCCGCGGCCGAAGTGCACGTCGTCGAACAGGCTGGCGATCGCCAGCACGCGGGCCCCCAGGGGAATTAGCTGGCCGGCCGGATCACCGTGCGTGCCATCGTACCACCGATCGGAAAGTCGCACGGTGTCGACCAGCTTCTTGTTCGAAAAGCAGCTATTCAGGATGTCCACGGTCACCTGCCGGTGCCGCTGGGCGATGGCGAATTCTTCGTCGGTCAGGGCGCCGGTCTTGTTGAGAATCTGATCGGGAATCGCCAGCCGACCGATGTCGTGCAGCAGCGCGGCGATTTCCAACCGGATTCGCTGCTTGGGCTCGAGCCCCATGTATCGGGCAAAGTCGCGGCACCATTGGGCCACGCGCCGCGAATGCACGGCCGTCGGTTCGTCGCGGTGTTTGAGCGCCGTGAGCAGCGTGTTGACGACCAGGTAAGGAATCGTCGCACCGTCGTCGCGGCCGTCGTCCTCCGGCGCGTCGGCAGCCGCGGAGGCCACCAGGCTCGACGAGTGTGCGAGGTCGTCGTGGCGGATAACCCGGTTCCGTCCGCTGCGTTTGGCGATCAGCAGGGCCTGATCCGCGAAGTCGATCAACGTCTCTTCGTTCAGCACTTCCAGCGTTCGGGCCGACAACCCACAACTGATCGTGAAACAGAATTGGTCGTTGCCCCCCGGCAGTCGAAGCTGCGCTACGAGATCGCGGACGCGCTCGGCCAGCTGCGCGGCGCCCTCGGCGTCGGTGTTCGCCAGCAGCACGCAGAATTCTTCGCCGCCATAACGGCACAACAGGTCCGATTCGCGGAACCGATCGCGTAGCGCGTCGGCCAGCGCCTTGATCACCAGGTCGCCGGTGGGGTGGCCGTAGGTGTCGTTGATCCGCTTGAAATGGTCGATGTCGAGCATCAGGCACGACAATGGCAGATCATAGCGCTGCGAACGCTGCCACTCGCGCGTGGCTTGCTCGAAAAACGCTCGCCGATTCAACAGGCCCGTCAGCGGATCGGCCACGACCAGCTTGGACAAGCGCTCGTTGGCGACGTTGAGCCGTTCGTTCTTTTCGCGCAGCGATTCTTGGAGCTGGATGATCCGCTCGGCGGCCTGAATGCGCGGTACGAGCTGCCGGACCTCGATGGGTTTGCCGAGGAAATCGTCGGCGCCGACCTCGAGCCCGGCGACGGGGTCGGGTTGCGCCGTCACCAGGATCACGTAGGGATACCAGCCCAGCTCCGCGGCGCGCAAGGCGCGAATCAGCTCGAGCCCGTCCATCCGCGGCATGACCCAGTCGGTCAGAATCAGCGAGGGCTGCAACTCGAACACCACGTCGAGCGCTTCCAGACCGTCGGCCGCCGTGGTGACGTCGTAGCCCTGTCGGACGAGCAACCGTTCCAGCAGGCGGCTGCACGCCGGGTCGTCTTCGACGACCAGGGCGCGTTTTTTGGCAGGAAGATTCATCTGCACCGACATCCGGGACTGGCGCCGCCTGGAACCAAACCAAGCCTACGTCGTCCAGGACGCAAAAAGTGCGAAACGGCACAGTGCGCAAGCAAGCGCGGCCATCCCAACGCGCACTAACCGTTACGGGCTGCACCACCCCACTACCCCATGGGGAGTACGACCCGCAGCGGAGGGCCGGCGTCGGGAAAATCCCTCTGCTGTTCGCGTCGCAATTACCGCGCAAAAGCCGGGTCAGAACAATTTAGTCGCGTGCGGCCGACCGCACTCAGGCGCAGAGCTGTCAGGCGCCGCAATTCGGGAAACCCGCTCTGACCCTTCTCTATTTCACCGGTGTGACGCCGGGAATCTGCCACGTTCCATCCAGGATCGACGGCGATTGCTCCTGCGGCCAATACAACCGCAGCATGAGCTTGAACCCGTCCCTTGGTGCAGGCAGCCAGTTGGCTTCGCGCTCGGGCCCCGGGTTCTCATGTTGAATGTACAGGTCGACGGACCCATCGGCGTTGGTCTGCAGCGAGTTGCGGGCGCTCAGCGTGTACCGATTCAAGGGATTGTCGACGAAGAAGTAGTCGGAGTTGTACATGGTCAAAGACCAGAAGCCACGGACCGGTGGCAACTGCCCCGGCGGAAAATGCATGACGTACTTCTTCGCGCCTGAGTAGGGCTGTCCACTGGCGTCGACTTCCGACGTCGGATAGATCGCATCCTGGGGCCGATTGGCCCCCAGGCCGATCGCCGTGATCAAGGCGCGCTGCAGATAGCCGGTGCCGTACTGCCCGGTCTGAATCGTGAATTGCCAGCCGTTGATGTCCTTTCCGGCTGTCTTGAAATGGGCCATGATTTGCTCAAAACCGATCTGCGGCACGGTTTTGAGCGCGGCTTGAGTTTCACGATCAAGCTTGGACAGCTCGAAGGGCCGGCCGGCAACCACTCCAAGCCGCGCCATCTTCGCGATGATGGGGGCGTCGCTTTCGGCCGGCGGGTTGCCCGCCAACAGCTGCGCCAGCAAGGTAAAGTAGGAAGCGATGTCCAAGCCGTTCACTTGCTCGCGGACCGGTGTCTGCATGTCGACCTTGGCGTCGACCTCGCCGGCCGGTGGCGCGTACGCCTTGCCGAACGAACTCAAGGGAACCAGCGCAATCTCGTCTTGCATGTGGTGCACGGCCGCGTAGTCGGCCGCGGTTCCCGTGCAGTAGATGCGACCAAGGATCCAGACCAGGTTCGTCGGCGCTTTGTACTGCGTGACGCCGGCAGGCAGCGTGCCTTTCCAGCTGGGACCGGTGATGGCGAATTTCTGGGCGCCGGTGCCCGTGGTTCGTTTGCCCGGCACCTGAAACACGTTCGTCCAGGCATCCAGCAGCGGAAACAGGTAATAGCGATCGTGGGCGTCCGGTAGACTCAGCACCCACGGCTCCCGGCCGACATCCAGCCAACCCGTCGTATACAGCGTGTCGGCATTCGGTGCGGTCACGTCGCGAAACGCCGCCGACGGGTACTCGCGCATCCGCACGAGCTGACCCATGGGCGCGCGGGTGCCTTCCGGCTGGCGCACGTTGGTCATCACGCGTCGCGTCATCTCCATCGTGACCAGGGGATAGCCGTAAATGTACGCATCGATGGCAATCTGCTTGGCTTCCGCGGGCGAGATTTGCGCGTGAGCGTGCGGCACCGCCAGACAGGTGCCGAGCAACCACGCTGCCGCCAGGATGCCATCGCGAGAACTTCTATTCTGTGTGTGCACAAATGACCTTTGAGCTCTGAAGGATTTGGGTCGGTTCAATGTGGCCACCAGTCTAGCAGGCAGGACCAGACGCGGCGCGCCGACGACCGTGGAACAGAATCCGTCACACACTACCAGAAGGGGGGACAGGCGTAAAAAGGTGTCAGGAATGCTCTGTAGAAATCCCGCCGATAGTTGCATTCGTTAGCGGCTCGGCGTGCGTAGCACGCTTGGATGAGCACGACTTCCAAGAGTCCGAAGCGGGTGCTGGCGGTTGCCTATCGGATCGGTTGCGCGGCGCTGGCGCCCTACGCGCATCGCTCTAGTCCCAAGAAGTTCACGCAGCCGCAACTCTTTGCTTGCCTGGTGCTCAAGGAGTTCCTGCAGCTCGACTATCGCAAGCTGGCGGCGCTGCTGCGCGACTGCACCGAGCTGGCGGCGACAATCGAGTTGCAGGTGATCCCGCACTTCACGACGTTTCAAATAGCGGCCGAGCGGTTGTTGTCGATCCGACCGGTGCGACGACTGCTCGAGGCGTCGCTGGGGCAAGCGCGGCGGCAGCGCAAGTTGGGCAATCGCAGTCACCTCGCCGCGCTCGACGGCACCGGCTGGGAGTCGCATCACGCGAGCGACTACTTCGTGCGCCGCCGCGCGAAAGGCGGAAAAGCCTGGCAAAACACCACCTATCGGCGGTTTCCCAAGGCGGGCCTGCTCTGCGATTGCCGCAGCCACTTGATCCTCGCCCTGGTGCCGGGCCGTGGACCTGCGCCCGACGTGCCGCACTTCCACGCGGCGCTCGACGACGCCCTGTCGCGCGTCGCGATCACCACGCTCGTGGCCGATGCCGGCTATGACGCCGAGCATGTGCATGAGTATGCCCGCGAGGAGTGCGGCGTGAACACGTTCATCCCCGCGAAGATCGGCCGCCCGACCGCGAAGCCGCCGAGCGGCTTTTGGCGCAGGCGAATGGCACGCTGGTTATATCTCACGCGCTACACGCAACGCTGGCAGGTCGAGACCGTCAACAGTATGCTCAAGCGGCTGCTGGGCTCGGCCTTGAGAGCGCGACGTTATCATTCCCAGTGCCGCGAACTCTGCCTGCGAGCGATCACGCTGAACGTGATGATCCTCAGACGCAGCAGGGTTTTCTACGGAGCAGACCTGTCCCCGTTTCTTCGCCTAGAGAATTAATGGATCGATTTTGCAAACGCCGTCCAAGTCAAAATCGCAGACTTCGAGAATGTTTCTGGTTGCAGCAATATTACTACTGCATGTGTGGCTTTGTGTTCCTGCGATTGTGTGTCGCGATAGCCATGATCTGGCATTTTCGTCGTTTTGGAAATTCATTGCCCCTTGGGTGAGTTTTTTATTGTTAGGACTTGTGCAGGCACGTAACGTATTTGGTCCATCGGCCGCAAAGGTTGCAGCGGGGTTTGCGGCGATTGCGTCGTTTTTTTCTGCTTTGGTGTACGCAAATCTCGGTACACCAGTGCCACACTATGGGTCAACTGGGGGGCTCACGGGGATTGTCGATCATGCCTCGCTAGACGTGCTCCTGTGGTGGATCCCTTCGACTGTACTAGCGTTTGGACTCAGTATGTATTCAAACATTATAACCTCATTTTCAAAGATTTGGGATCGCCGACGCCGTTAAGCGATTGGGGGGAAGAAACGGGGACAGGGGGAAGAAACGGGGGGGAAACGGGGACAGGTCTGCTCCGTAGAAAACCCGCCGACAGCTTCATCCGCTAGCGGCTCGGCGTGCGTAGCACGCTTGGATGAGTACGACTTCCAAGAGTCCGAAGCGGGTGCTGGCAGTTGCCTATCGGATCGGTTGCGCGGCGCTGGCGCCCTACGCGCATCGCTCTAGTCCCAAGAAGTTCACGCAGCCGCAACTGTTCGCTTGCCTGGTGCTCAAGGAGTTCTTGCAGCTCGACTATCGCAAGCTGGCGGCGCTGCTGGGCGACTGCACCGAGCTGGCGGCGACGATCGAGTTGCAGGTGATCCCGCACTTCACGACGGGCGAAGAAACGGGGACAGGTCCAATTTACGAATCCGAGAGCGAAGGCTTGCGCGGTCGGCCGGGCGCGCGGAGCGTGGCTTCGAGCCCAAGGGCGGCGGCGGTCGACGCGATCCATGACGTGCTGCCGTAGGGTGTGCCACGCTGCACGCTTCGCCGCAGCGCGGCCAACTCGGCTTCGGTGTGCGCCTTGTTGACGTGTTCGCGCCAGCGACGTGGGCGGGGAACCGGCCAACTCGACAGCCAGGCCTTCTGCTCGGCGGCGCCGCGCTCGCGAACCCACACGCTACCCCAGCGCCAGTCGACGGCGCGGCGGACCAGGCCGGCCCGCAGTGCATTGCGCTCGACGTACCGCAAGACCTGGTAAAAATGCTCGTCGGTCTCGACGGGGAACGACTTGAAACGGCCCTGGTAGACGTGGCCAAGCCCAGCCGCCGCTTGGCTCGCACCCAACGCGTCACGTGCGTCACCGTGAGCCGTTGGAAAAACGTACCCAGTTGACCGTCGGCTTCCGGCCAGACCACGAAGTGCCAGTGATTGGGCAGCACGCAAAAGCCGCAGACCCGTAGCGGCACCTTGGCCAGGGTCTCCGCCAGTGCCTCTTCGAACGCTTCGTAGTCGCGGGCGCCTTGCAATGATTGGCGTCGTCGAACAACCGCATCCGCCCCACGCCACGATTCAGCACATGATAAACGAACCCACCCGGTGCGGCACGCGCGGTTCTTGGCATGGCTGCAAGCGTAACGACGATCGCCCGGATTGGCAAGAATTGGACCTGTCCCCGTTTCTTCGTCTCGTTTCTTCGTCTCCGTTGCGCCGTGTGAGCTTGTAGGCACCCAGCAGCAACAACGCCCCTAGCATGAAGAGCACTTCTGAGGACGGTTCGGGAACCAATCTCAACTCGCTGCCAAACAGAAGAGTCTCGCCGATGCCATAGGTCAGTGAATAAGCGCCGAAGCCAAATCCCGACCGGTCAAAGTCGGCGAAGTCAATCGTCGGCGGCAAGGCACGATCGGAGAAGACACTGCCTGTCGTGTCAGCGAAGAAGATTCCCGCCAAAATCTCGATATCTGGAATCGTCGGCGGAAAAAAGTAGATGAAGAGCGCGTCGCCGCTGAACCCGCGGCCCAAGTCTCCAACGTCGTTGTAGACATGCATCTCGTACTGGCCGCTCATCGCGTGCGGAAAAAAATCGGGG